>JAZDIG010000220.1:0-3034 GCA_043805105.1 Candidatus Glassiibacteriota bacterium
TTACGTGATCCGCGACATTTACGTGCGTCACTTCCGGTCCGAGGCCAGGCAGCGGGAGGTCATCGCCGTAACCTACGTCAGCTCGGTGGTGTTCGTCGTGGCCGGGGTGCTGGTGGGCCAGTCGATGACCGGGCTGCTCGAACTGGGAATCTGGGTCTTCGCCATTCTGGGCGGCAGCATGATAGTGCCGCTTATTCTGCGCTGGTACTGGTGGCGTTTCAACGGCTGGGGCTTTTCTTTCGGCATGATCGCCGCCTTCTGCGTGGCGGTGGTCCAGAAAGCCGGCGGCGGAACTCTGTTCGGCCTGGCTCTGCCGGATTATTCCTGGTATTTCCTGATGGTTGCGGTCTCGGTGGTGGTTTCGGTGGCGGTGGCGCTGGCCACGCCGGCCACCCGGACCGAGGTGCTGGCAGAATTTTACCGCATCACCCAGCCCTGGGGCAATTGGAGACCGATCCACCGGCTGGTGGCCGAAAGCCGGCCGGATTTCATCAAGGAGAAGAAACTGGCCCTGGACGCGGCCAACTGCGCTCTGGGGGCTTGCACTCTGTTCTGCCTGAACATGATGCCGGTCTATCTCATGCTCCACAACTGGACGATGTTTTTCCGGCTGCTGGTGGTGTTTCTCGCGGCCGGCGTGACGATGTATTTCACCTGGTACCGTACCCTGCCGACGGATTGAACTCATGAAGCGCTTCCTGGTCATACAGCAGGTCGAAAGCGAGGACTCCGGGGTATTTTCGGACTGCCTGGCCCGGGCCGCGGTCCAGGTAGATACCGTGCGTATCTGGGAAGACGACCCGGTCCCCTCGGAGGGCAAAGGCTACCGGGGGGTGCTGGTGCTGGGCGGGCCGATGAACGTCGGGGACGCGGGCCGGCTGAGCTATCTGAGGGACGAGCTGGAGCTGATCCGGGACTGCCACGGCCGGGGCGTGCCGGTGCTCGGCGTCTGCCTCGGCGCCCAGCTCATCGCCGCCGCCCTGGGCGGCCGGGTCTACGCCGGAGCGGCCAGTGAGATCGGTTGGTACCAAGTCGAATTGACCGGGGAAGGAACGGCCGACCCGCTCTTCCGGGGATTCCCGGAAAAATTCACGGCCTTCCAGTGGCACGGCCAGACCTTCGACCTACCGCCGGGCGCAGTTCGTCTGGCCGGCTCGGCGCTCTTCCCCAACCAGGCGTTCAGGCTGGGCCGGGTCTGGGCCGTGCAGTTCCATTTCGAAGTCACCGGCCGGCACGTCCGGCGCTGGCTCGAGGAGAACCCCGGCGAGCTGAACGCGCTGCCTTATATCGATCGGGAGAAAATCCTCCGGGGGATCGCCGGCCACGAAGCGGCCTGTAACCGCCTGGCCGGCTCCCTGTTCGAAAGATTCCTCGCCTTTGCGCCGGCAGACTGAATCTGCGCCTGAAACCGACCATTTATTCAGCAGCGGAGGCCTGTCATGGAACTACTGAAGGATAAAGTCGCGATAATCACCGGCGGCGGCACCGGGATCGGCAAAGAGATTGCCGGAAGGTTCGTGCGGGAAGGGGCGAAAGTAGTGATCTGCGGCAGGCGGACCGAGCTGCTCGAACAGGCCTCGGCCGAAATCGCCGGCGGCGACAGGCTCCTGGCCCTGCCCTGCGATGTCACCGACCAGACCCAGATTCTGGGCCTGGTCAAAACCGTGACCAACCGCCTGGGTGGAATCGACGTGCTGGTCAACAACGCCGGTGTGATGCGTTTCGACGACCTGCTGCAGGCCGGCCAGCGGGAGTACGAGCTGATGATGACGACCAACGTCTGGGGCCCGTGGCGGTTCAGCGTGGCGGTGGCGCCGCACATGCAGCGGCGGGGCGGCGGGTCGATCATCAACATCAGCTCCGTGGCCGGACTCCGGCCCCTGTTGGGGGCCGGCCTCTACTGCACGAGCAAAGCGGCGCTGCAGATGATCAGCCAGGCGCTGGCCCTGGAGCTGGCCGGGGACCACATCCGGGTCAACGTGATCTGCCCGGCGGTGGTGGAAGGCACCGAGCTGGCGGTGCCGATCATGGGCGCGGAGAATATCGGCGAGTTTTACGACAAGCTGCGGCCCTGCCATCCCCTGGGCCGCAACGGCCGGGTCGAGGACATCGCGGAGGCGGCTCTTTACCTGGCCAGTGACGCCAGCCGCTGGGTGACGGGAGTGATCCTGCCGGTGGACGGCGGCCGGATGCTGACCTCCAACCGGCCGAAAATCTGATGGCGATGGGGATTTTGCGGAGCCGGGAGCGGGGTACACCCGCTCGGCTCACTCCCCCTCCAATGGCTCGAACCGGGCGCAGTTGAAGATGCGCGCCGAGGCGGGCTGCTTGCAGGCGTTCAGACAGCGGACGCACATCGAATTAATCGGACCGGGGCCTTCGGCTTTCGCCTTTTCCACCCGCGGCCGGAGCACCTTCTCCACCCAGTCCCTCTTCAGCTCCCGGCCCAGCTCCTCCAGCTCACGACAGGCCTCCTCCAGTTCCTGCCTGTCGCGCCGGACGAGCTTTTCGAGTTCGGAGAAATCTTCCGGTAACTGTGCCATGCCCGGTCCCCATCGCGCGGGATGGAATTTCTCAAATCCCCTGGCTGCCGCCCGTTTTGGGACATCTTCCCTTATTTAGGGATAACTTATCTCGTGCCGCCGGTCAACCCCACCGGCCAGTCACTCCGGCCGTTTTACCCGGCCAGCCCCAGACTTGACAGCCCGCACCGGCTTCCACTATATCTAACTGTCATCTGGAAGTTAAATAAGTTTAATCACATAGATACTGCGGGAGAATGGGAATGGTTTTCGAACAGGTGAGCACCGGCGGCGACCGCAACTTCGGCTACTTCCTGGCAGACACCGAGGGAGGCTGTTCGGCCGTGATCGACCCCTCGGGACGGCCCGACCTCTTTTTCGAGCTCAACGACCGCTACCGCACCGAACTGAAGTACGTGATCTGCACCCACGACCATTTCGATCACACCGGCGGCGCTCAGGAGCTGGCCCGGCAGAGTTCGGCGCTGGTGGTGATGCACAAGATCACCGGC
>JAZDIG010000221.1:0-6163 GCA_043805105.1 Candidatus Glassiibacteriota bacterium
CCGCCGTGAAAGGGCGGAGTCCTAGGCCCCTAGACGATGGGGACGTTTATTTTCGGTCGAAAGAAGATGGGCCGGCAGACAACCCTCGATCAGGGTTAACGAAAATAAAGGCCAAATGTTTACCTGTCAAGAAATTCTGACTCTGGTTTCTCAAACGGAAGAACCGAACAGGCTGCTGTAGAGCTTCTCCGGCACCTCGATCCCTTCCCTTACGGCCCGCTCCCGGCTCAGCTCGCTCCTCTCGCCCGGCAGCAGCACATCCCCCCCTTCCTGCTCCGGTCTCGCCGCCTTGATCGCCTGCACCAGTTGTTCGGTAAGGCTGTCGTAGAGACCGGCTTCGACCAGCAGGTCTCTATGCAAGGCGAATATGGTCAGTCCATAATCGGTGGTGGGGGGTGGGATCGCCGCCGCGCCGGTGAAGGCCGAAGTCAGGACCTGCACGATCACCGCCAGGGCGTAGCCCTTGTGGCCGCCGAACGGCAGCAGGCAGCCCCCGTGGAGCGCTTCGGCCGGGTCGGTGGTGGGCCGGCCCAGCTTGTCCAGGGCTACGCCTTCGGGCAGCCGCCGGCCCTCTTCGATCGCCACCCGGCAGTCGCCGTAAGTGGTGGCGGTGGTCGCCAGGTCGGCGATGATCGGCCAGGGCCGGTGCGGCAGGCCGACCGTGATCGGATTGGTTCCGAGTACCGCCGTGGTAGCGCCCCAGGGCGCGGCCATGGGCGAGCAGTTGGCCATGAAGATAGCGATATAGCCTTCCAGGGCGACCATCCGGGCAAAGTAGCCGATAGGCCCGGTGTGGGTCGCCCCGCGCACGCCGACCACGGCGACAGGGGAGCCCCGCAACAGTTCGAGGGCCTTGACCGTGGCCGTATGCGACACGAGGTAACCCAGGCCGTTGCGGCCATCGTAGAGGGCGCTGCCGGAGGTTTCTTTAAGCCACACGCCGTGTCGGTGGCCATCGCCGGCGAGCTTTTTCAACATGGGTTGCACCCGGATCAGCCCGTGGGTCCGCCTCCCGCAGGCCTCGGCATCGATTATGATGTCGGCCACTATCCGGGCATCCCGGCCGCCGAGTCCGTTCTTTTCATACAGCGCGACCAGCAAGCCGCGCAGCTCATCGATCCTTACGATTGGCATCCAGCCTCCAGAGAGTCTGCCGCTGCACCAGCCAAACGTTTGCAAAATATCCGCCCGGAACTTAATATTCAAGCGGCTTGAAGGCCGGTATTGTTTCAGGAGAGCAAGGAGCTCGCGGGATGGCGGATTTCAATCTGGAGGATGTGATCGGGCTGGCCAGGGAAGCCGGCGCGGTGGCTCTCGGCCATTTCGGCCGGGTGCGGGCCCAGCGTAAGCCGGACAACTCGTTCGTCACCGCCGCGGACCGGGAAGTGGAAGCGCTGGTGCGGTCGAGGCTGGCTGAACTCACCCCGGATTACTGGGTGCTGGGCGAGGAGGAGGGGCTGCCGGAGGGCGTGGATTACGCTGCCCCTTACTGGGCGGTGGACCCGGTGGACGGCACCAGCTCGTTTGTCAGCGGACTGCCCTGCTGGTCTTTTTCCCTGGGTCTGGTAGAAGACGACCGGGTGAGGTTCGGGCTGGTCTATATCCCGCTCACCAGCGAGATGTACTACACGGATGTCGAGGGGGAAAGGGCCTATCTTAACGGGGAACCGTATCCGGCAGAGGAGCCGGCTGAGCTGGACGGCGAATCGGTGCTTTACGTGCCCTCCGATTCGCACCGGAGATACGAAATTACTTTCGGTGGGAAACTGCGGTCGCTGGGCAGCGCGGCCTATCACGGGCTGCAGACCTCGAAAGCCCGTACCGCCGGCGTGCTGCAGGGAAGGGTCTACCTCTGGGATGCGGCCGCCGGCCTGGCGCTCAACCGGGTCTGGGGGATCCGGGTCGGCACTCTGGACGGCCGGCCGGTGAAGCCGAGCGATTGGAAGCTGATTCGTACTTGTCCGGAACCGATTCTCTACGCCGCCGCCTCACTATATGAAACCGTAGCAGCGACGATAACGGTCAGGTAGCACCCCCCGCGTGGAGCTGATCCGGCTGGCGCTTCAGTAACAGTCCGGGCCTTTGGTTTCGTGCCAGGCTTGCAGCTTTTCCGCCGATTCGAATGCACGGTAGAGAGCCCGGCTGCCGTCCGGATTTATTACCACTCCCTCCCAGTTGCTCGGATCGATCGGCTCGCCGTGGTTGGTCCGGTAAGCCATTCGTTGATCCTTGTTCAAGTAATTACCATAACCCGGCGTGGTTATGTTGACCTGGGAGGAAACTATCGCGTAGGCCGTGTCGCACTTACTGATTCCGCTTGCCAGCGCGTTCTGATCGGGTGTCCACGGAGTGCTGAAATCAAGGTTGGCCGACAGCAGGATATTCATGTAGTTGTTTCCGGTCGGGTAAGGCCCCTCGATCTTGTCGCTGCCGCAGGCCAGGGACACGCTGAACAGGATCAGGAGAAAAAAAAGTCGACTTCTATTCATTGCCGCTCCAGAGCGCGAGTGTCCTTTAGTATGCTCAGAGACAGGGCTGTCTGACAGATTTGTACACTGATAATAATATATCGTTCCGGCGAAACAAGTCAAATGGCAAATATTTATTGGAATTAATAATTTGCGATTTTAAAGCAGTGGACCATTTTCAAAGCGAAAACCGGGCGGGGCTGGTTGGAGGGCAATCGGCAAAGAAAACGCCGGCGGGCGTAAGGTTACTTGCCCGGCCTGGAAAAGTGACGGTAGAGCAGCCAGGTGAGCACACTGGCGAAGAGGAAAACTCCGAGCGGGATAATAATCCCCAGGACCGGGCTGCCGATCGGATGCAGCGAATCGAGGTTCATGGCAGGTCTCCTGTCAATGTCCCGCTGGTTTTTCCCATTCGACGATCTTATCGAGCTCTTCGATGTACTCTTTCTGCTTCTTTTCGAACTCGCCGCTCACTCGCCTCAGCTTGGGATCGATCGTGCGGTACATGAGGTAGATTTGTACCACCGTAAACGCAGTCAGGACCCAGCCGCTGAACATATTCATCAGCATGAGGGTGGTGCCGCCCAGCCCATTGAAGTAGGCCAGGGCCGCCAGCACGCAGGCCAGGAGGTCATCGCGGCCCCATTCGCGCAGCTCGGCCGAATGCTCCGTCTGTCCGGCCGGACGCCGCATAAGGTGAACAACCGCCCAGATTACAGACAAGGCGTTAGCCGCCAGAAGCCAGGGCGTCCAGGGAAACAAGGCCGTTCCTCCTTGCACGAATTATGGTCCGAATTGGAAAATACATTCCCCGCGGAGGGCTGTAAAGGAAAAACGAGCCTCGCTTGACTCGAGATTGCGGGCGGGCCGGGGTACGGTTTAAATCGTGATCGCAGATCCAGGAGTACCTAAGGGGCAACCGCCAGGTTGCCCAGGGAGCAGGGACGGCGGCGCTGTAAAAAAGACCCGCCGCACCACTACTCGGTTGGATCAGTTCATTTTCGGCGACAGCGGCCGTCCGTGCCGAAGCCAGAGCTGATTCAATCCTTTCTCAGACTCTCTTCCAGGCCGTCGAGCTCGGTCAGAAGTTCCCCGGGTAGCTTAGTTCCGAACTTTGGATAGTGCTCGTTGCGGATCGATTGGATCTCCTTGAGCCAGCCATCCCGGTCGACCGCAAGCAGTTCGGCCATATCGGCCACGGTCACTCCATCCGGCCGGTCGATCGCATCGACAGCAGGCATATATCCGATTGGAGTCTCATCGGCTTTCCCCGCGCCATCCAGGCGCTCGAAGACCCATTTCAGCACACGGCTGTTTTCACTATAGCCGGGCCACAGCCATTTACCGTTATTGTTTTTTCTGAACCAATTTACGTAGAAGATTTTGGGCAGTTTATCCGGGGCGGTCAATGTCCCGATATTCAGCCAATACCTGAAGTACTCGGCCATGTGATAGCCGCAGAAAGGCAGCATGGCGAAAGGATCGCGGCGGATCGTGCCGGACTTGAGGTCCAGGGCGGCCGAGGTGATTTCGGAGCCGATTATGGAGCCGATGAACACACCGTGCCGCCAGTTGCGGGCCTGGTACACCAGCGGTACGGTGACCGCGCGCCGGCCGCCGAAAAGAATAGCGCTTATCGGTACCCCGGCAGGGTCTTCCCATTCCGGGGCGATGGATGGACACTGGGCCGCCGGAGCCGTGAAGCGGGCGTTCGGGTGAGAGGCCGGCTTGGCGGCTTTGCCCGCTTCCCACTCCTTGCCGTTCCAGTCGATCAGCTTACCGGGCGCATCGTAGCCGATGCCTTCCCACCAGACGTCATTGTCCCGGGTCAGGGCGACATTCGTGAATATGGAGTCCCTTTCGATTGATCTCATGGCATTGGGATTAGAATCAAGGGAAGTGCCCGGGGCCACCCCGAAAAATCCCGATTCGGGGTTGATCGCGTACAGGCGACCGTCCTTGCCGAATTTCATCCAGGCGATGTCATCGCCGATCGTTTCCACCTTCCAGCCGGGAATGGTGGGGATGAGCATGGCCAGGTTGGTTTTGCCGCAGGCCGAGGGGAAGGCGGCGGCGATATACTTTTTTCTGCCTGAAGGATTGGTGATCCCCAGAATCAGCATGTGTTCGGCCAGCCAGCCTTCCTCGTGGGCGATGACCGAGGCGATGCGCAGGGCCAGGCATTTCTTTCCGAGCAGGGCGTTTCCACCGTACCCGGAACCGTAGGACCAGATACTCCGGTCCTGGGGGAAGTGAGAAATGTACTTCTGCTCCAGGGGCGCGCAGGGCCACTGCCCTCCGTCCGATTCTCCCGGGGCCAGAGGCTTGCCTACCGAATGAATAGTGGGGATGAACTCGCCGTCATTGCCGAGGACTTCGAGAACCCCGGTGCCGACCCGGGTCATGATGTGCATGTTCACCACGACGTACGGACTGTCGGTGATTTCAATCCCGATCTTGGCGATCACCGAACCCACGGGCCCCATGGAAAAAGGTATCACGTACATGGTGCGGCCCCGCATGCAACCCTCGAACAATCCCTGCATGGTCTGTTTCAATTCATCTGGGTCTATCCAGTTATTGGTGGGACCCGCCTCATCCTGTGTCCGGGAAGCGATGTAGGTGCGACTTTCCACCCGGGCGACGTCGGATACATCGGAACGAAACAGAAAACAGCCGGGACGCTTGTCCCGATTGAGCGGAATGGCTTGGCCGCTATCCACCATGATCCGGAACAGACGGTCGTATTCAGCCCTGGAGCCGTCGCACCATTCGACGGCATCCGGCCTGGTCATCCGGGCAACACTTTCGACCCAGGCGAGGAGCCTTTTATGGCTCGTGGGTGCTTTCATTAGCCTGCCCCTTTTTCCAAATTCCATCTCGATATTGATCGGGTACAATTTCCTTCACGCTTTCCGACTGCGGCCGAACCCTGCCGCACTGCTATCGTCTGACCGGATTGATCCGTGACCCGGCGCGTGATAGAATATTCATTTTCCGGTTGATAATCAAGAGTACAGCTTATCGGAGCGGAGTCGGGAATCGCTTTTTCCAAGGTCATGTCAATGGCGGATGGATGTTTTAGTCTGCGCTGGCGAAAGTTTCAGTCCGGAAGGAGGGGTTCAGCTCCTCCTGCGCCGCTCCAGTTCCTGCCTCTGTTTTTCACGGTACTCGCGATAGTAGAAACCGGTACGTCGGGGGGCAATCTTTTCGAGTTCGTCCACGCTGTGGATTCTGGAAGTCTTTACCTGCCGGAATTCCCTATCTTCTTCCACCAGGATTTCCTTGATCCTGGTCCGGTCAAGTTCACCGAATTTGTAATCGTTCCACATGGCGAGCCGGTCTTCGATCCGGCGCATGAGCAGGGTCGCTTCCACTCGGCGGGATTCCGGCAGGGTGTCCCGGGCGATCAGCCTTTCGAGGCGCCGGCGGCCGTCGGTTAGGTTGAAGCCGGCTCCGCCGCTGCCTGGAGCGCGCAGCAGGAAACGGTTGGCCAGGCTCAGTTGAGCGCGGGACATGTTTATCTTGAGCAAAGGGTCTTTCGGGTCGATCTTCTCCGCCCGGCGCAGCAGCACCATCGCCAGCAGGCTGAAACCGAGTCTCAGGCCCACTTCGCCCAGGCCGTTGAACAGCCTGGCCAGCGGTGCGTTGATCTTCGACAGGCTGCGGCTGTTCTCGAGTGCTTCTTTATACCG
>JAZDIG010000222.1:0-7434 GCA_043805105.1 Candidatus Glassiibacteriota bacterium
GCGGCGCATGTAGGAAATGCCGTCTTCGAGCTGCCGGCGCAGCGGCGGGACGCCCCGGGCGGTGTTGAAGCTGAATCCCTGGTTGTCGCAATAGATACAGCCGCCCGTGCCCAGGGAACCGTCGCGGTTGGGGCAGGTAAAGCCGGCATCCAGAGAAACCTTGTGCACCCGGCAGCCGAAAATCTCCTGCAGCCAACTACTGAAGCTGCGGTATCGCCTGTTCTCGGTTGTCATGGGAGGAAACCGGAAGGACGCCGGCTCAGCTTGCTTGTTTCGCCGGGCCCTCGCGCTGGATGATTTCGGCACGGATCCCCAGATTGAAAATCTGATTCCGGAGATAGAGGGCCTGATCCTCGTTCTCGAAAGCGCCGGAATAGAGCCGGTAGACAGAGGCTCCGGTGGAATCGGCGGAGATCTTGACCAGGTAGGTGGGGATGTGGTTGGTTTCGAGTCGCGCTCTCAGCGTGTCGATATTCGCCGTGTTGCCGGATTCGGCGAGCTTGAGCGTAAGCGGTGTGTGACGGGCGATCGCCTGGTCGTTCAGTTTCACCGAGGTGCCCGCTTTGCGCAGCGCGGCCTGCATCGCCGCCAGCGCCGTATCGCACTGTTCGGCAGTCTCGTACATGCCGACATAAAGCCTGTTCCAGGTACCCAGACTGTCCAGGTCCAGAGGCACGACGTAGACTTCCGCCAGGCCGCTGGAGGCCAGAACGTCCCTGGCTTTTATCGCCTGGGGCAGAAACCGGAACGAACCGAGCTGGATCGAATATTCCAGTTTGTCGTAGCTCGGCGCGGGCGGCGCTTCCGCCTGCCTGGCGAGCAGCAGGCTGTCTGCCGCCGGAGGTTGCACCTGTGCGGTCCTGTCTTCGATCACCAGGCCGGGGATACGGCTGGCGATTCCGTTCAGGACTGGAAACCGGCGTACGAGGGAACTGACCGTTCCCTGTTTCCAGATGAAAAACATTCCGCCGGCCAGGGCCAGCAGAAACACGAACGCGACCAGTGATCCGGCCCGGGATTTTTTCTTTTTTCGTGGGCCTTTCGCTCTGGCTTTGGCAATACTCGCCGGCTTTTCCTCGCCGATCTCTTCCAGCGCCAGGTCTCCGCCGATTTCATCCAGCCCGGAAGCTCCGGACAGCAAGCTGTCGATTTCGTCGTCGCTCGGTCCCGCAACCTCCTCGACCGCCGCCGGCTTTGCCGCCACAGCTTCTTCCGGGGCTGCCGGCGCGGTGGTCACTTCTTCGCCAATCTCTTCGAGTGCCGGCGCTTTCTCCACGGCAGCCTCCGCAGTCTGGACGGCTTCCTCCTGCCCGGCCTCTCCGGCAGCCGCAAGCTCTTCCGCCAAAGGCGCTGCTTCAGGTTCCATGGCAGCGGCTGGGGACTCTTCAGCAGCCACCGCCGGTTCCTCGGCCTCAGGCGGTTCCGCTTCCTCAACCGGTTCGAGGTGTTCCACGTCAAGGGTTTCGAGCTCTTCATGACCCAGCTCCTCGATGTCCTCTTCTTCGGCCGCTCCGGCCGCTTCTTGCTCGACCTGTGCCCCGGCTTCCTCTTCCATTGGAACTGATTCCCCGGTGCCAAGCGGATCGGCGTCGAGAACCAGCTCGGCCTCTTCCTCGGCAGGTGCGGCGAAGGTCTGCTCGAAACTCTTCATCCGCTCGATTGCCGCCTGGTCCGGCTCGCCCTCTTCTTCCCCGGCCGGCTCCCCTGCGTAATCGGCTTCGGCCTGGACCTGGTCTTCTTCGTCGGTCGCGGTGAACAGGGCCTGGCTCTCGATCTCATCCGCACTGTCCTGAACTGTAGCGGCCGTCTCCGGCTCTTGGGTGGAGGCGGGGGCTTCGGCTTCTACCGGGCCCGGCCGATAAGCCACTTCCACCGGCTCGAGGTCCAGGGTGTCTTCTTCGCCCAGCGCAAGCTCTACCGGCTCGAGCTTCTGCCTGGCGGCAGGCTCTTCCTGGCCGGCAAGCTCTTTCTCCTGGTCCGGGAGGGTTCCTTCCAATTCTTCCACGTCCCGCAAGTCGGGCAGCTCCTCGATACCGTTTCGGCCCGTGGCGGCTCTTTTTCCAGCGAGTTTCCCTCTCAGCTCATCGTCATCGAGGAACAGCAGCTCATCCGGTAGGAAGATCTCTTCCTCCTCGGCCTGGTCTCCGGCGGACGTTTCCTGTCCAGCTTCCTCCGCCGGTACGCCAGGTTCGCTGATATCCAGGACTTCCTCGTCGAGCGGATCGAGATCCGGCAGTCCGAGCTCGTCCTCGGTCAATCCTCCAGCCTTTTCCGCCGCCTCGGCGATTCCATGGGCCGGGCTCTCCGGCCCGGCAGGCGGAGCCTCCTCCTTTTCATCAGCGGTAAACGCTTCTTCCGCCGGGAGCTCAGCCTCCTCCGCCGGTTCAGCGGCTTCTTCGACCGGTTCGGGTTCAGCGGCCATCTCCTGGGCGGCCACGTCCGCCTCCCCAACTCCCTGATCGAGTGAAGCGGGTGCCGCCTCCTCGACCTCCTGATCGAGGGGAGCGGGGGCCGCCTCCTGATCGGCTGCTGTCTCTTCCTCAGCCGGTTTTCCTTCCGGTTCGGGCACCGGCTGTGGAGCGGTCCAGAGCAGACTTATCCCCGGCTCGGCACCGGCGTTGGCAGCGACCTGTGCCAGGATGCCGGTCAGCCCCTGCTGCATTTCCTCGTCCAGCCCCGGAGCGAGCACCACGATCCTGTCCGTGAAGGGCAGAAAGGCGAGATCGGTGAACCGGTCCAGGGGGGGACCGAGCAGGATGACGTTACCGTCCGTCTGACCGGCGGCCCATTCGAGGAGCTGGTCCCAGCCGCCGCCGCTGTAAATTTCACCGGCTCGCGGCGTATAAGTACCTGCGCTGATGATCCTGAGCATCGGGTTGGCGCGTGAAGTCAGCAGAATTTTTTCGAGTGAAACGCCGTAGAGGAAGTGGTCGCTGAGCCCCTCGGCGGGATGGTCTTCCAACAGGCCCGGGCTGGGGTTTTCCATGTCCAGGTCGATGACCAGGTGTGCGCCTTCGGCTGCGGTCAGCCCACTGAGCGCCTCGGTTACCGCCCGCCGCGAATCGTCAGCCGAAGTCAGGGGCAGCAGGGTAATGATCCCGGAATTGGCGGTTGCCTGGACAGCCTTGAGCGCCAGCTCGTCACGGTCGCCGCCGGTAAAAGCGTGTTCGAGCTGCGGGAATTTCCGGGCAAGGCTGCCGGCGACTGTCCGGCTCAGGATGGAATGCCGCTGGTTGAGGTCTTCGAGATTGTGGGTAAATTCGTCCATGCTGTATCATCATTACTTGGTGAAACTGACTGCCCGCTCCATGGGGAACTCTCCCTGTTCGCCTTTAAGAACTTCCGTCTGTTCCGGTATCCGGCTTCCCACCCAAGCAATTTCTTCCCCGCCCGTAGCGATCAGACCCACTTTGGTTCCGAGCCCGGCCAGGATACAGGCTGCGCCGGCGTTGTTGGTCAGCACCCGGTCGCAGAACGAAAGGGTGGCGAACATGCTCCGCAGGTCATCGAATTCGTACAGATACTGCTCGACTCCGACCCACTTGCGCAACTCCTCGAACGCCACCATATTCGCCGCAATCAATAGATGCAGGGGGTCGAGACCCGCGGTCAGCTCGCCTGCCAGTTTCTGCAACAAACGTTCCACGCCCTTTCCACCGCTGGTCCAGTACGGCAGCAGGACTCTGAATTCACCTCCTGTGCGCGCACTGCGGCGGTGGCGCAGAAACTGCCTGGCCCGCTTGTTTTCCGCCTCCGTGAATTTGAATGTCTTGAAGCCGGGATCACAGGGCTGTTCCAGGAGGAGCGCCCGGAAGAGATGGCCGAAAATATCGACGAAATCACCTCCAGGTGAGGTGTTCCTGACAATCAGGTTGTAGTATTTTTCACACTCGTCCCCGGGTACCCCGATCCGGATCCGCGCCGCACTGTAGCCGGTCAGCAGCGCCTCGGCCCGGCCGCTGACCGTCAGGTTCACCGCCCAGTCGAATTCCTCGCTGCGCAGCCGGTTGATCGTTCTGCGGAACTCCCCGTCGAACTGGTGCGGACTGCGGTGGTCGACCGCAATGGTTTTGATCCGCTCGGTTTCGTCCACCAGGCACTGGTGTTCCTGGTTGACCAGCAGGAAAATCTGGGCCTCGGGGAATTTATTCGCCAGGGGCGGAATGAATCCGCCGACCAGGTAAACGTCCGCCAGCGTAGCGCCGGGAATCAGCAGTATCTTGCGCGGGGCGGTCAGATAGCGGCTGAAAGAAACCGGTTGTTTTTCCTGGGGGAAACGGAATATCTTTTCGATCAGGCTATCAGTCTTGACGAGGAGATTTTCCAACAAAGCGGACACCATGGGCAGGACCGGGATGAATTAACGTTGACACCGGGCCGGGCTACTATCGCATTGACGGCTCCAGCCTGTGCGGCTTGCCTGTAAAATCACTTAATATTAAAGTTATTGATCGTATTTGTCAATCTTATAGTGGGTTGACGGATTTTTATAGAGTTAGGCTTCTCGTGACGATAAACATGATTACCGCCGCAAAATCCGGGAAAAGTGCCCGCCGGAACTCGCCGGCGAAAAGGGCCCGGCACCGCCTCGAGTACGCAGCCGCCAGAACCGGAGTTTTCCTGCTTTCACTGCTGCCGCTGCCGGCCGCCAGAGCGTTCGGAAGGTGGCTGGGAACGCTGGCCTGGGAGCTGGCTGGCGTGCGCCGGCGCCAGGTGCTGGAGAACCTCCGGCCGGCCTTCCCCGGACTCTGTGCAAAGGACCTGTGGAAAATCGGCAGGCGCTGCTACCGCAACCTCGGCGGCTGTTTCGTGGAGAGCTTCCGGATCCACCGGCTGACTGAGCCAGAGCTGGCCGGGCTGGTGAGCCTGGGGAACCGGGAAGTGTTGGAGGAGGCCCTGGCCGAGGGTCGCGGGGTGGTCAACGTCACCTTTCATTACGGCAACTGGGAGCTGATGGGAGCGCGGGCCGGCCGGGAAGGCTGGCCCCTGGACGTGATCGCCCGACCGCAAACCAATCCTCTGTTCGAGGCCTATGTCGACCGGCTGCGCCGGGCCAACGGCATGCGCCTGATCGACGTGCGGGCCCCGGCGCGCTCGATCCTCGAATCCCTGCGCTCAGGCCGGATCGTTACTTTCCTGGCTGACCAGGATGCCCACCGCCTGGGTGTTTTCGTCGATTTCCTGGGCCGGCCGGCTTCCACGCCGGTGGGGCCGGCGTTGTTTGCATTCAAGAGCGGCGCGCCGGTGGTGTTGTCGATCATGCTGCCGGAAGGCCGCGACCGCTGGCGGGTGGCGTTCGAAAGGGTGCCGCGGCCGGAGACCGGCGACCGGGCCGAATTCATCCGGGTGATGACCGGGTACTATACCTCCAGGCTGGAGGAATACGTCCGGCGCTCGCCCGAACACTGGTTCTGGCCCCACCGAAGGTGGAAAACCCGGCCGGCCGATTGAATCGAATTGCTCCAGCAGCTCGACTTCCAGCCGAATATTCCCGATAATTGGCCGAGGAGAACCTGCGGAATATCTTGACTGCGATTATTATGGTCCGGAAGGTCCTCTTTCATTCTCCCTTGACTGGCAATCTCTCTCCTTTTATATTTGCGAAACCTTTCGAAAGATTTCGATATATTCCGCTCCGCACCGGCCAGACCCCCGAAAGCAGCATGTTTACCGAGGAACGTCAGAAAAAAATCCTGGACCTGATCCAGAAAACCGGCAGGCTGCGTATCGCTGAACTCACGGAAATGTTCGGCGTGAGCGAGGTGACCCTGCGTAACGACCTGTCGACCCTGGCCCGCCAGGGCTATCTCACCCGCACCCACGGCGGAGCGCTCCTGCACGAGCGCAGCATCTTCCCGGGCAAGGCCACCCTCACTTTCGGCGGCAAGGACGTTCCGTGCCTGGCGGCCAAGCGCCGGATCGGCAAGCTGGCGGCCGGATTCATCGCGGACGGCATGAACGTGCTGCTGGACGCCGGCACCACCATCCTGGAAATCGCCCGCAACCTGCACCGCTTCAAGAACCTGACCGTGATCACCGATTCGATCCCGGTGGCGGTGGAGCTGAGCGGCCAGGAGGACATCACCGTGGTGTTGACCGGCGGCGTGCTGCGGCCGGCCAGCCTGGCGGTGATCGGCCCGGAGAGCTGGAGCATGCTGGAGCGGATCCACGTCCAGCGCGCGTTCATCGGCGCCCGCGGCGTGAGCCTCGAGCGGGGCTTTTTCTGCGGCAATACCATCGAGGGCGAAACCAAGCGGAGGATGATGGCCTGCGCCCAGGAAAAATTCGCGGTGGTGGACGGCAGCAAGTTCACCGCCACCGGCCTGGTGCCTTTCGCCGGCTTAGAGGAGTTCGACTGCCTGCTGGTGGACCGGATCGCCGAGGAAGGTTTGCGAAAAAAGCTCGAAGAAAAGATCAGACTCATCACCTGTGGCCAGAGAAAGTCCAATAGTCAGGGAGCGAAGAAATGAGCGGGGTAAAAGGCAACGCACTGGTCGCACAGTCCGGGGGACCGACCGCGGTGATCAATGCCTCGGCCTGCGGCGTGATCCAGGAAGCGCTGAAATGCAAGCGGATAACCGGCGTGTTCGGGGCGCACAACGGTATCCTGGGGGTGCTGCAGGAGGAGTTGTTCGACATCGGGGCTGAGGACCCGGAAACCGTGGACATGCTGCGCACCACGCCCAGCGCGGCCCTGGGAAGCTGCCGCCACAAGCTGAAAAAGCTCGAGGAAAGCCGCGCCGACTACGAGCGAGTGCTGGAAGTGTTCAAGACCCACGACGTGCGCTACTTCTTCTACGCCGGCGGCAACGATTCGATGGACACCGCCGCCAAGATCAAGGACCTGAGCGCTCAGGCCGGCCATGAAATGATCGTCATGGGCGTGCCCAAAACCATCGACAACGACCTGGCCTTCACCGACCATTGCCCGGGCTACGGCAGCGTAGCCAAATTTATCGCCGTCAGCGTCATGGAAGCTGGCCGCGACACCGAAAGCCTCTACACTTTCGACACCTGCGCCGTGCTGGAAACCATGGGCCGCAACGCCGGCTGGATCGCCGCTGCAGCCGCCCTGGCGCGCCGCAGTGCAGAGGATGCCCCGCATCTGGTCTACGTGCCGGAAGCGCGGTTCACCCGCGAGCGGTTCGTCCAGGACGTGCGCCGGGTACACCGGGAGTTCGGCCGCTGCTTCATCGCGGCCAGCGAGGGGATGCGCTGGGAGGACGGCACCTACGTGGCCGAGGACCGCAGCGCCCTGGCCAAGGACAGTTTCGGCCACTCGCAATTGGGCGGCGTGGCCCAGGTGCTGAAAAAAATCATCGAGGACGAGCTGGGCCTCAAGACCCGCTGGATGATGCAGGGACTGACCCAGCGCAACGCCATGCACTACGCCTCCCGCACCGACCGCGACGAGGCCTGGCTGGCCGGCGCCGA
>JAZDIG010000223.1:0-2101 GCA_043805105.1 Candidatus Glassiibacteriota bacterium
GCCGTAATAGGCGGAATTGGCCAGTTTGAGCAGGCGCGCGCAGAGTGGAGGGTCCTGGGCGGTGATATCCTTGAGGTCTTTGGCGCTCGATTTCTCATCTTTGATTATCCGCAGCACTTCGGTCACCACCTGCCGGATCGATGAGATATCCGACTTGTTTACCATGTCGACCACTAATTTTACCGCTGTCAGCTCTTCGTTCGTCATAACGACCCCTCGGATAACCTGCATGTGCCTGATTTTTGAGACAAGTTTCTTCATTCGCTTCCGGCCGTCTCAAATAGGGATCCGGTTAAATCTTTTACGCAATCGGATCTATCAAGCTGAAGTGCAATCGAACAGGCCCTTTGGTTGGTCTCGAACCGGGGGGGTTCAGGGCGAATTTCCCATTCCCGAAAGGGGCCGGTGCCCTCTAATCATAAGCCCGTTTACGATAGCTTAATATTTCAGCGTGTCCCGTTGAACGCAAGGATCAGCTTCTCACGGGATGCTCCAATTCAGCTTACCATAAACTTAAATTTTAGTCCAGAAAAAATTGAAAAACAGGAGTCCCGTTTCAAAACAAATTTGACAGCGGCAGGTCAGCATAACAGCTCCCGGTCGATAAAAGTCAGAGTAAAAGCTTGCGGCTGAACCGCCAATAGAAATAAAGTAGAACTTTGGTCCGGTTGAATATATATTATATTTTGCAAATGATAAGCGGTCTCATAGTTGTCGTGGATATCTTCAGATTGAATAAACGAAGCAGGGGAGTCCGATGGCTGTAAAACCAAACCGCACCCGCCGGCCGGCGCTCGGACGTTTCCCGTTAGCCGCCATCCTTGCGCTGGCTCTTTTACAGCTTCCGCTCCAGGGCCAGACGACGTACGATCTCGTCATTTATCTGACCAAGTTCGGGCCTCATCTCAACCAGAAATTCGAGCTGCGGGTGGTGGACAGCGCCAATGGCAATGAGGTAGGTTCTCAGACTGTGGAAAGCATCCCGGCAGCGGATTTCAGCATATCTTTCAAGAACATCCTTCAGCAGGGCCGCACGTATTACATCGACGCCTACGCCGACTTTAACGGGAACATGCAGTACGACCCGCCGCCGGTAGACCATGCCTGGCGCCGGACAATCTCCAAGGTCAGCACGACTCAATCGATTATATTCGAGCACAATACCGATTGGACCGACATTCAATTCCCCGTCCCGGGAGCGGGCCGCCCGCCGAAACCCGTAGAAAATCCGCCGCCGGACCCGGTCGCGACCTGCGACTGCGACTTTAACGGCGATAGCCTGGTCAACGTGATGGATGTCATCGCTTGGCTCGTCCAGACACGCGACGGCCTGGGCAACTCCTGCCTGGACTGGAACGCGGACGGCAAGCTCGCGATCAACGACCTGGTGCTGCTGCTGATCGACATCAAACGCGGGAAATGCACCACCGCCGGCGGCAACTGAGTCTCGCAGAAGTAAAGCTCCCGGGAGGATAAATCACCCGGCTCGAAGGCCCCCGCCAGCGCTCCGCGGTCTGAGTACTTGCAGCCGCGAGAAAGCCCGCTGTATATTCCCGCCACCCGGCGAGGGTTCAGCCACGCTCCTTCAGTCTGTATTCCGCATCACCGGTCACCCCAGAGGAAAGGGCCGAAAAATGAGTATCACCCTGCGTGTCATCCAGCGCTTTGACATCCGCCATCAGAAAGAATTTCTCGAACTGGAAAAATTATTCGCGCAACTGGAGAGGGCCCGGCCGGATTTCGTCAATGGTAAACGGCGGCGGCCCATTGCCGCAGCCGAGCCGGTGAACACCCTGATCTGGGAGGGCGAGTTCCCCGATCTGGCCGCCGCCCAACGCTGGCTGGAGTTCCTGGAAACCGATGGCGAACATTCCGGCCTGTTTGCCCGGCAGCAACCTTATTTCGAGGCGGTGAGGATCGAGTTTTACGAGAATCTGGAATACTGAAAGGATAGATAAAGACAGTGACAGAGCGAGTGTCTTGGAAGTCAAGACTAAAGATTAGCGAATGACCAGGATTTTTGGTCACGGATAATGGCATTCAACATAGTTAAGAGTTTTCTCATACAGGCAGTCAGGGCCATTTTGGGTGATTTGCCTTG
>JAZDIG010000224.1:0-3447 GCA_043805105.1 Candidatus Glassiibacteriota bacterium
AAAACCGGCTTCCGGCGCCTGACCGGGTTTGAGAAATTGCCTGCAGACTTTGCCGTCGGCAATGACCTCTATCCACTCGATATAATGTTTCTCCTCCATGGGATGGGCGGCGCTTCCCACTTTCACCTTCACTCCGTCCGGCATTTTCTCGATAACGGGAACATGCTTCTCACGCGAGGCATCAGTCGTATTTTCCGCTAACAACTGCATCGGTTCGCCGCAACAGACCAGCTCCCCGTCACCGGCGTGAACCACCTCTACGATATTCCCACAAACCGCGCATTTATAAATTCCCGACTGTTTGGCCATTGCCTTCTCCTTTCTGGGTGTATAAGACGAAAAATCCATCCTTTCGCGGTGCCAGTATATGAAAATTAAACCTGCGCGTCAACTGAATTCCGATATTGGAATTTTGATACGGTGTTCATTACTGACCGAAATCATGACGATTATCGGTAAATGTCTGATTGTGGATAACAGGAAAGGAACCGAGTGGTCAATGATATCGCCTCCAAGACTGGATCTATGGATAGAAAACATCGTGCAGAGGGTATTGATAATCTCCATACCTCCAGAAGGCAGAGGGAATCCTGCTACACCCTGAAATAGGGGTTCTATTTGCTGAGAGTGCGGTCACAGAATTCGATTGTACCAAAGGACCGACAGCAATGCAGCCAGCAGCGCCAGGACGGCCGCCGCTGCCGAGAAAAGGGCGGTGATTTCGGTCTCCCGGGTTTCGAACACCAGTCGGGCGCTTAGGGTCTGGTAAACCTTTTTCAGGTCCGCGGCGGTGCCTGCGAAATAATACTCGCCTTTCGTCAGTTCCGCAATCTGCTTGAGAGCTGCTTCGTTAAGGCGCACGCGCATCGACCAGCCTTCAAACCGCAGACTCTCGCCTTCGGCCGTGCCAAACCCTACCGTGTAAATGCGCACACCGCGGTCGGCGGCAATACGGGCGGATTCGATGGGGTCAGGCCCGACATTCGACTGGCCGTCGGTCAGCAGGATGATGACGGCCGATCCGTAGGAGCCGGCCGGGACGGGCTTGAATGCAGGCTTTTCAGGCACGCGCGCCTGGTTGAGCGGGGCGCCGCGCAGGGAATCGCGCGTTGGGTCTCGCCGGGGGTTGTACGACCGCAGGTCAAATTCAATGTCCGGAAAGATCGCCTTGAGTGAGACGAGGATGCCGCTGCCGATGGCTGTTGCGCGTTGCAACTGGAACCGGTCGATGGCTGCGAGGATCTCCTCGCGGTTATCCGTGGGGGCCTGGGCGACCGCCGCCGTACCGGCGAAGGTCACCACCCCGATACGCGTGCGTCGCGGCTGGTCGGCCACGAAGGATTTGGCGGCAGCCTGCGCTGCAGTAATCCTGTTTGGTTCGACATCTGTGGCTCGCATGCTGCCGGAGGTGTCCATGGCCAGGATGACGGTTTCGTGCTGGGTCGGCAGGGTGACCACCGCAGACGGTCGAGCCACGGCAAAGATCAGGACGGTCAGGGCCAGCAAAAAAATCAGCGGCGGGATGTGGCGACGGAATCTCTGGCCCGCACCCATGGCCTCCTTCACCAGGCTCAGGTTGGCATAACGGAGTGCGGACTTCTTCTTGCGCCGCAGCAGGAATAGGTAGGTTGCGATGAGCACCGGTACGGCCGCCAGAAACCACAGCATGTCAGGCCACATAAACGTCATGGCTGCCTCCCAGGTGCTGCGGCAGGCTGCCGCCCGCCGAAAGTTTCCGCCGTCGCTTGCGCAGGTCGGCAAACCTCAGAATCGCATCGACGAGGTTGTCGGCTGTGGACAGCTCCAGGGCATCGACGCCGGCATCACCAAGGGCCGAGCGGAGGTTCGCCTCGCGCCGCACGGCCGCGGCCGCGAAGCGCCGTCGGAAACCGCGGTCGTGGGTGTCGACCCATGCCTGCTCACCGGTTTCAGCGTCCTGAACGACCAGAAGTCCCAGATCCGGAAGCTCCATCTCCAGAGGATCGTAAAGCCGCACTGCCACGATTTCGTGGCGCCGGGCCACGTGGGCCAGCGGCTCCTCCCAGCCGGGCGTACTGATAAAATCGGAAACGACGAACACGAGCGAACGCCGGAGCATGACCTGGCGGCCGGTCAGCAGCAGATCCTTGAGGTTCGTCGCGGCTGCCCGCGAGCGCTCGGGCCGGGACAGCATCCGGCTGAGGATATGCAGGACATGTCGCCGGCCGCTTCGCGCCGGTATCACCGTATCCACGCGATCGCCGTAGAACACCGCCCCGACGGGGTTGCCGTATCGGGACAGCAGCCGCGCCAGAACGGTCACGAAATCGATGGCGACAGAGCGTTTCTGCACCCGCGCGGAGCCGAAACTCACCGAAGGGCTCAGGTCCAGCAGAAACCAGGCGGTCACGTCCCGGTCTTCGTTGTACACCCGCACATAAGGGGTCTGCAGCCGCGCCGTGACATTCCAGTCGATGTGGCGGACGTCGTCGTGGTACTGGTACTCGCGCAGGTCGGCCAGGTCCACCCCGAACCCGCGGAACAGGCTGCGGTAGTCGCCGTGCAGCAGGCCGTCCAGGCGGCGGATCACGGTCCACTCCAGCCGCAGCAGGATCTTCTCAGGATCGTGTGCCGACTCGGACATGGGCCTCCAGCGGCTTTTCGGGAGCCGGAATGTGCTGCATTACCTGGTCAATGACTTGATCGGCCGTCATGGCATCGGCAAGGGCTTGGTAGGAAAGAACCAGCCGGTGGCGGAAGACGTCGGCCACCAGGTCGATCACGTCCTCCGGCAGCACATAGCCGCGGCCGCGCAGGTAGGCCAGGGCCCGCGCGCCCTGGATCAGGTGGATAGGAGCGCGGGGGCTTGCGCCGTAGGACAGGTACGGCGCAAGGCTGGGCATGCCAAAGCGGCCGGGGTCTCGCGTGGCGGCGGCGATCCGCACCGCGTATTGGATGAGGGAGGGGTCCACGAATCCGGTGCGGCACTCGCGCTGCAGCGCCCCCAGCTGCTCGGTGGTGGCGACGGCCGCGACTTCACTCTCCGCACCCGTGACGCGGTTGACGATGACGAATTCCTCTTCCTCGCTGGGGTAGCCGACGAGCACCTTCATCATGAACCGGTCCACCTGGGCCTCGGGCAGCGGGTAGGTCCCCTCGGTTTCTATGGGATTCTGCGTTGCCATCACCAGAAACGGCTGCGGCACACGGTGGGTCTCTACGGCGATGGTGACCTGGTATTCCTGCATCACTTCGAGCAAGGCGCTCTGCACCTTGGCCGGGGCCCGGTTGATCTCATCGGCCAGCAGCAGGTGGGTGAAGACGGGTCCGAGCGCGGTGGAAAACTCCCCGGTCTTCTGATTATAGATGCGGGTCCCCACCAGGTCCGCCGGCACCAGATCCGGCGTGAACTGGATTCTCCGGAAGGTTCCGCGAATGGTCCGGGCGAGGGTCTTGACCGTCAGGGTC
>JAZDIG010000225.1:0-17117 GCA_043805105.1 Candidatus Glassiibacteriota bacterium
TCTTGGACTGCGCCGGGTCGGGCAGGCTGAATTCATCCCCGGTCTTCGGGTCGTAGTTGCGGTCGTAAGCCACGAGCGAGTACCAGACCTTCATCCCGTTGCGTATGCGGTAATAGGGATCGTCCTTGTCCCGGGTGTCGATGTAATGGAACTGGACGTTGCCGTCGGACAGGCTGCACTCGAAGACCTTCTCGGCGTGAGCCTCGCTGGGTCCGACGTAGTTGCGGTACAGCCGGTAACCCTCGAAGTCGTACTCGCGATAAACCTCGTCCGGGTCGACTTCCGGATGAGCCTGGATGAACTTGTAGTAGGCATCCGCAGTGTTGACGTTGATGTTGCTCCAGGTGATCGTCACCTGGCGGTCGCCGGGGATGATGGTCAGCGGGGGCGGAGTGGGCGTTTCCGGCAGGATGTACCCGCCCTCGTAAACCAGCTGCGCCACTTCCTTCATCCTCTCCATCGGGGCCAACTGGACCTGGATGTTGGGGTCGTCGATGTTCCCGATGCTGTTCGGCAGCATCACCAGCGGCGGGGTGGTGGGATAGGCGCACATGATCGCGAAATCGGTGGTGGTGGTATCCCGGGGACCGAAGTCGTGCAGGCCGCTCCAGGCGTGGTAGTTGATCCGGCCCTGCCGGCCCCAGAGCCACTGGTTGTAGCGAGTGTCGCTGGGCAGGATGACGCCCGGGTTGCCGCTGGCCGGTCTGCCGGTCCAGGGGCTCTTCTCGCCCTTGTACAGGTCGGTCAGGTCGCGCTCGGTTCCGTCCGGCTGCAGGCAGGTCGCCCAGCGGTGGACCTGGCCCGGGTTGGAAAGGCTGCCGATGTCGTAGGAAGCCGACAGGCCGAAATCGGAGGCCCAGCGGAAGTTGGTGGTGTTGGACAGATAGGCGGTTTCGCCGTTGAACTCCATTTCCTTCATCGGCGTGTAGCCGAGTACGAAGGCCATGCCGCCGTTGGTGAAACCGCTCTCGATGCCGTTCTGGTCCACCATGCACTTGATGGGCTTGGCCGGGTGATAGGCCCAGCCTTCGTCCATGGCCGTGGTGGAGAAGCCGATACCGAAGTAGTTTTCGACGTACATCAGGGCGAAGCTTCCCCAGACCTGGCCGTCGGGAGTGCTGGCCACCAGGTCCCTGAAAGCGCTGTTATCGTTGTACTTGAGGTATTCGCTCATGTTGCGGATGAAGAGGTGTCCGAAAGCCAGGTCGTTGGCCTCGCCGAAGTCCAGGAAATAGAACTGGTACTCCATGGACACGCCGGTGGGCGGCACCGACCCCTGGTAGGATCGTTGCCAGGCGTCCGAATGCAGGGCGCACATGGTTTCGCGGCCGAATACTACCGGAGCGCCGCTCAGCGTGCGGCCGTAACGGAACTCGGCGGGCCAGCGGGCCAGGTTGTCCGGGTCCAGCGAGCTCCAGCACTCGTTGTTCTCCACGCGGCCCATCCACTGGTCCAGCCTGTAGCCGGCGGCGTAGCCCTGCTGCACGAGGTCCATCGCCTCGAGGCTGCCGCGTTGGCCCTGTACGGTGCGGCCGCGGCTGGCGCCGAAGAGGGTATCCTCGGCGGAACCGTCGCCGTTACGGTCCCTGGTGATGGACAGGAAGTGCCCCCAGCCGCCCTCGTAGGTCGGGATGTCGTTACCCGAGCCACGCGGGTATTCGCTCGTGCCGGCGAATACGGTGGAGCCGAGGTTCATTTCGAAGCCGAAATTGTTGCCCTGTGATTTCCGGGTTTTGGTCTGCAGGGCGAATCCGTCCGCAGCCAGGCAAAGCGCCAGGGCAACACTGGCCAGGGTGAGAATTATTCTGCTTCTTTTCAACATAATCGATCTCCTGTCGATATTAGGAACGATATTTCCTGGGCGATTGCTTCGTGCTTCGAGATCAGAACTCGAACTCGATACCGCTCCTGATCTGGCGCGCCAGACCCCAGTTCCGCCAGCTCTGCGTGCCGGTGATGTAGGAGTTGGCGATCGCTCCCTTGGCCGCCTCCATGATACTCAGCACGCCGTCCCCGTTGAAATCGCGGGTGAACAGATACTTGGCAGTCGGCGGAGCCGAGTCGAACTTGTACTCCACGCCTCCGGTCACGTAACGATACCCCTGGAACGTATAACCGGAGGGGTAGGCTTGCGGAAGCTTGCGATTGGTGAGATTGTAAATCTCGCTGAAAACCCGGATTTTCTTCCTGCCGCCGACACTGAAGTCCTTGGTGATCCTGCAGTCGACGTTGTAGTCCCAGCGGCCGCGCAGGCGGTTCAGGCTGCCTTCATCCGATTCGTAGGGGATGTACACGCCGGTGGGCCTGCCGCTCATGACCGATGGCAGCAGGTAGAACCTGATGTCCTTGAACGGCAGGTTGGCCCAGGTGCCGGCGAAGACGTCCGATTGCGTCATGTAGTTGAAGTGCAGCGACAGCTTGTGGGTCCGGTCTTCGCGGGCCGGCCGGAGCTCGTCCTCGGTGGACGCCTGGTAGCTGGAGCCGCTGGTCCGGGAAAACTGCATGGTGTAGATCACGTTGAGCGAGTAGTTCTCGCTGAAGCGCTTGCGCATCGTCAGATCGAGGCCCTTGACGTTGGCGCGATCACCGTTGATATAAGCCCCCTGGGTGCCGCGGATCCAGCGGCCGGTCACTGACTGGACGTAGTCGCGGAAGAAGGATCCCGATGAGACGTTGCCCTCGGCGTCTTTGTAGTATCCCACCAGGTCGAGCACGATGTCATCACTGAGCAGGTAGCTCAAGCCGCTCTCGAAGGAATCCGTCCTGGAGAAACCCAGACCACCGGGATTCGAGCCGGAATAGATGAAGTCGAAACTCGGCAACTGAGTGAATACGCCGTAGCTGAATCGCAGCTGCGCCTTGTCCGTGACCGGGAATCCCACATCGAAGCGCGGTGAGAATTCGCTCTGTATTTCCGGGAAGAAGCGTTCGCCAAACTGGTCGCCGTTGCGGAATGCCCAGTTGTCGCGGGGCTGGAACGAATCGTAGCGCAAACCGTAATCAAAGACGAAGTCGCCCAGATCGGTACGGTTCTGGATGTACATGCCGAATAGCCGCGGCCGGTATTTGAACTCGTTGTCCAGGTTTCTCGGCGACTGCCTGGTCTGGAACTGGTTGTTGTGGAAAAAAGTCCCCTGCCAGCCGAATTTCAGGCGGTTGGAGCGGTTGAACTGGAAGTCCATGTCAAACTTGAAGGTATGCTGCTCTTCGCGTTCATACCGGTAGATCAGGTAGTAGAGCTGAGAGCTGTCGTAATAGCCGAACGGCGTCCAGTAGAGGTGTTCGCGGTTCCAGGTGCCTACTCCGTCGGGGAAGTACCAGGCCGCGTCTTCGGGGGTCTTCGGAAGATCCCTGTCCGGGAAAGTTTCCACCAGGAAGGGAATGTCGTGAACGTTGAAGCTCAGGAACTGGGTGTCCCGCATGTAGTTGTCCTTGAGGTCCGAGGAATTGATATCCTGGATCCGGAGGTTCATGTAGCGGAACTGCAGCGAGAGGCTGCGATTCGAACTCTTCAGGATGTCCCAGTCGGCGCCGGCCAGGAACTGACCGGTACGGGTCCGGCGTCCGAGGTTAATGGGAACATAGGCGAACGTGTCGCTCTCGCTGATCATATCGCCTTTCAGGGTCGACCAGTCGCGGCCGATCAGCATGCTCGGAGTAACCCAGCCTTGCCTGAAGTAGGCGTCGGACTCCGACGGCCAGCTCCGCTGGTACCGGGTGAAGTTTTCACTTACCAGGAACTTGAGACCGCGTACCGGCGAATATGTGATCTTGCCCTGCGTCAGGTTCCGATCCTGCCAGTTATCAGGGATGCGGACCGGGTTAACCGGACTGTACAGACCCTTGGAAAGCCAGGGATGGCCTGTGAAGAATTCGTCGCCCATTCTTTCGGCCCAGGTCTGGCGGGCATAAGCCATTTCTTCCAGGGTAAAAGCGGGGCGGGCTTCGGAGAAGCCCTGCTTGGTCCACCATTCGGGATCGCCGAGTATCGGGTCGTTGCGCACCGCCAAGTTCAGGCGGTCGACGAATTCCTGGTTGACTCCGCGGAAACCCTCATCGGCGTGCGTGGGGCTGACGTCCTCGAAGCCCTGCAGCTCGCCGGACACCTGGAAATTAAGATGCGGGATAAGCGGAACCGGGCCGCCGAAGTTGGCAGTGAGCTGGTTGTAGCCGTAGTCGGCGGTTCGCGGATTGACCACATCGGTAGTCCAGCGCATCTGACCACGCAGATCGGGTCCGCCTTCCTTGGTCACGATGTTGATAATCCCGCTCTGGGCGTTGCCGTATTCGGCCTGGAAGCCGCCAGTGATGATGTCCACCTCTTCCACGCCCATGGTGGAGAACTCCAGTGGAGTGGTGTCTTCACCCAACTGGCCATCTTCGCTCGTCCAGACCCAGTAGGTGCCGGTGCGGAAGGGGTTGGCGGTGTAGTTACGCACGGTCACGCCGTCGACCACCATGGCTTCCTCGCCAAGGCGGCCGCCGCGAATAAGCAGGCCGCGGGTCTTGCCGCCCTCGCCGCCGATCTGTACGCCGGCCTCCAGGATCATCAGGTCTTCCAGCCGCGAGGCTGGAGCTTCGTTCAGTTTCTCACCGGTGAGGCGCTGCTTGGAGACGGTGTTGTCGCGAGGCATCAGCACTTCGCCCTGGCCTTCAACCGTGAGCCCTTCCAGCTCGACCACGGTCGAGCTCAACTGGCAGTCCAGGGTAGTAGTCTGGCCGGCCAGAAGCAACTGGTTGGCCACCGTGGTTTTCTGGTAGCCGGTGTAGCTGAACGTTACGTTTCGTGGTCCGGGAGGTACGCTCAGGATGAAGTAGTAGCCGTCGCTATTGGTCACGTTGCCCAACCGCGTACCCTCGATGACTACCTGTACACCGGCCAGGGGCTGGCCGGTGTCCTTGTCTCTGACCGTACCCTCGATTTTTGCGGTATTCAGCGACTGGGCGAAGGCCGATACCGCCATCAGTGCGACCATCGCCATGCTCAGCGCTACCGCATGTAATCCCTTACCATTATTCGACATAAACCCTCCATAAAATTTTACGGAAGTTAATCGAGCGCTAATTTCTGCCTGTCCTGCCAATCGCCGGCCTCCTTCGCTGGGGGTTAATGCGAAACGGGAAATAGTGGATCGAGATCTTCCCTGATTGTCCTGCTGAGGGATTCTCCCCCTCCCCCTTTCGAAAAGGTTCTCGGTTGACTCCGCCGGAAGGGTATCGCGCTCTGACCTTCCCTGCCCAACGGCGACAGCCCCATCCCAGCGGGCCCGGAAATTACCAGTCCAGTCAAACTTTCCTGAGCTGCCGTGAACCGGATGGCGGAAAGTCCACCAGCAGCTTTTCGATCGTTTTGATCATCTGGTCCGATTCACTGGACTTGTCGAAGAAATATTCCGCTCCCGTATCCAGGCATTTCTTCCGGTACTGCGGAAAGGGATAGTTGGTGAACATTATGATTACGGGCAGACTTCCGCGCTTTTTAACCGAGCGGAGAACGTCGATCCCGTTCCCGTCCGGCATCCGGATGTCGAGGATCACCAGGTCCGGCCTCAACTGTCCGATAGATTCCACCGCCCGGCCGGTGTTGTCAGCCGTGCCGATGATTTCGATTTCCGAATAGCAGGAAAGCATCTCTTTCAAATGCTCCCGCATTATTTCGGAATCATCTGCGATGAATACCTTCATCGATATGCTCAAAAAAGTTGAGACTTGCCGTTCAAGAGATATCGCCGCCCACTTCGGGAACCGCACAATCAAATGCACTGCAGGCGCAAAATGAGTCCCGGGACAAGACAGACCGGGAACGGCTTCTAAATGCAGATCGCTTCGGAAAGATAGACCGGGTAAGTCTGTAAGGAACTTCACTCAAGGAGGCAAACGACGGATTTCTTATCGGCGACCTCTCTTTCAGATTCGTGGTCAGACAGTCGGGATGACCCGTCATAGCCCGGAACTGGCAGGGCTGAGGAAAACTGGGAGTCTTGCATCATTGATTCGGCTCGCCGAGCCGGCTGGTAAGGCGACGGGTGCGAGAACTCGCCTATTGAATTCTTAATGCTGTCAAATTAAGAATAATATCGCAGATTCGATTTTTTTTCTGCGGTCTATTGTTCGGCAGGCTTGTAACGGTTTCAACTACGATGAATTATCGGAAGCGGTAAGGGCGTCAGGCCGAATTTCAGCTCAAAAGTCCTTCGTTCATGGCGTAATACATGATCTGTGCGTTATTCCGGAGCTGCATTTTTTCAAGTACCCGCATGCGGTAAGTGCTTATGGTATTTACGCTCAGGGCCATTTCCCCGGCTATTTCGCCGACTGTTTTGCCGGCAGCGATCAGGCACATCACCTGGAATTCGCGGTCCGAAAGTCTTTCGTGGGGTTTTTTCTCGTTGTCTTCCTGGATGTAAGCCAGGAGCTGGTCGGCCATGGCCAGGCTTACGTACTTACCGCCGCGGGCGACTTTCTGGATGGCGCTGGCCAGTTCCGTGGGAGCACTCTCCTTAGTCAGGTAACCATCGGCGCCGGCCCGAATCACCCTCACGGCGTACTGCTCCTCCGGGTGACGGCTGAGCACCAGCACGGGCACTCCCTTTTTCATTTTCTTGAGCTGCTTCAGGACATCCAGTCCACTGATACCCGGCATCGAGATATCGAGCACGATGACATCGTAATTGCCCTTTTCGACCCGCCCGAGCACCTCGGAGCCGTTTTCCGCTTCTTCCACGGTG
The DNA here is from genome assembly GCA_043805105.1 of Candidatus Glassiibacteriota bacterium. GTDB lineage: Bacteria > Gemmatimonadota > Glassbacteria > GWA2-58-10 > GWA2-58-10 > JAZDIG01. Next base: position 6,729 of record JAZDIG010000225.1, read on the forward strand.
AACATGTCCGAGGTTTCAGTGAGGATTTCCTTCAGTCCTTTACGTACTATCGGGTGGTCATCGGCGATCAGTATTTTGATCATTTTCCCTCACCTCCCGTTCCAGGCTGACGCTGACCCGGACGGTAGTACCGCGCCCGGGCTCACCAGTGATTCCGACCTCTCCTCCCCAGGGATACAGCCGCTCTCGCATGCCGATCAAGCCGAAGGACTGTGGGTTATCGATCTGGCTTTGAGTGATCCCCCGGCCATTGTCCCGCACCTCGAGCACCAGACGGCCATCGATTGCAATCAGGTTGACCCAGGCCCGGCTGGCTTCGGCGTGGCGCGCGATATTGGTCAGCGTCTCCTGGAAGATACGAAAAATGGCGGTGGCGAGGTCTTCGGCCAGGCTCGCCTCCTCGGCCTCCAGATTCAGCTCGCATTCAATTCCGGTCCGGTCCTGGAATTCGCCTACCTGCCATTCGATGGCGGCGGTGAGGCCGAGATCATCGAGCAGGGCGGGCCGCAGGTGCGTGGAGATCCGCTGGACTGCGCGGTTGGTGATGTCGATAAGACCGAGCATCGAATCGGTTTTATCCCGCAGCGCAGTCAGGTCGGCGGGCAGGCGCTTTTTCATGCCGTGCAGGTCGAGCTGCAGGGCGGTGAGGGTCTGGCCCAGCTCGTCGTGAATCTCCCTGGCGATCTGCCGGCGCTCCTGCTCGCGAACCATCTGCAGGTGCAGGGCCAGCTCCCGCAACTGCTCGTGGGATTTCTTCAGCTCGTCCTCCATGTGCCGGCGTTCGGTGATGTCCTCGAACATCAGCCGGTTGAGCGACCGGTTGGCCCGCACGTCTCTGCCCAGCTTGAGCCTGAACAGGCGGCCGGCAAGCCTTTCGTCCCGCAGCCTCACATCCGTGTCGAAAGGCAGCTTAAACTGGTCGATGGAAAATCTGGAGGGGCGTATGTAAACCTCGATGTCGTATACAACCAGATCGCCCGAATAGGTGGTGAAGCCGAAATTGTCGTTGATGTCGTAGACCGCGTGGGGGTCCACCATTTTGAGCGTCGGCGTCCAACGGCCGTTGTTCAGGTTTTTCATTCGGCGGGTGACACTGCCGCCGGTGCGCTCGGCGACGATCTCGTATTCGGTTTCCGGCTCGAGCGCCTCGGTCATGGAGACGATGTCCACGCCCAGCCGCTGCAGCCTCGCCAAGGTGTTGTTGTTCGAACCGGTACAGACAGTATAGCCGGAGATGTCCGGGTAGTGGGAGATGCCGCCGGGCGAGCCGTTGATCACTGCCGAAAGATCGCTGATGTGGTCCTTGACCGCCGAGGTGCTGATCTTGTAGCCGATCTTGATGTCCTGGTCGCCCCTGGCGAAACCCCGGTGGTACATCGCGTAGCAGTCGCGGGCATCTTCCAGTCTGGCGCGATGCACCAGCCGGTGGGAGCCGCCGGACTTTTCGATCCGCCAGAGGTCCGGGTCCTCGCCGGCGGCGCAGAGCCAGGTCGAGCCGATCTCGTCTTCACTCCCCGGCCCCCGGTACCGCAGCTCCCACTGTTCTCCGACATCGTAATTCAAAATTTCAAGCGCGGATACCGTCTCCTGGTACTCCCTGATCTTTTCGAAATCGCCCGCTTCGAGGAAATCCTCCAGGCTGTCCCGGCGCTGAGCGAAGCCGATTACACTGTCGGTCAGGAGCAGGAAAGAATTGGAGTAGCCGATTATCCGCCAGTTTTCATCGAGGATCAGCTCGGGGTTATAGATCGTGGCCCGGATGGTGTAAATGTCCCTGGCCAGCTCTACCTTGGTTTCCAGCGGAGAGTAGGGGCGAGGGTCCGGCTTGGTGCTGCCGCCCGGGTTTTTCTGGTTCCTGTTTTTTTTCATCGCGAATTGCCCGGCTGCATCGGGATTTGGAGGTGGATCTGTCTTCGAGATATAATCACAAACCGGGGCCTGAACCCCTGTCTGCCGCAGGGCAGCCGGAAAGAGCTGCAAAACTAATAATACATCATGGCAGGTGGCTTGGCAAGCCGTTGGTAGTATTCCATTTGGCGCCTGCCGGCCGCGGCCCGGCTCTCAATCTGTCCGGTCCGCCCGCTTGCGGCTATCTTTCGACCGCCATTTTGTTTTGTCCTTTGAATTGAACTTTGTTACCTTTTGTCGCAGTACCGTCCCCTGAACCGGCAATTCGTGCCGCCGCGACCCGGAAGATTAGACAACTCCAGCGGAGATTCAAGCCAGAATGCGGCGCAGTCATGTGGACAAACTACTCTACATCTGCTTCTTCCTTTCGGGAGCCAGCGGGCTGGTTTTCGAGATAGTCTGGATGCGCAAGCTGGCCCTGGTATTCGGCAATACGGTGCACGCGGTAAGCACGGTGGTGGCGGTTTTCATGGGCGGCCTGGCCCTGGGGAGCTGGCTGTTCGGCAGGCTGGCCGACCGCGGGAAAAGGCTGCTGCGCCTGTACGTCCTGATCGAAGCGGGGATTGCGGTCTTCGGAATGACGATCAGCCTGGGCCTGCTGCCGGTGCTCGATACGGCCTACGTCTTTTTGCACGGAGTTGGACTGAGTTCGGGAGTGGGACTGTTCCTGATCCGGTTCATCCTGTCGGTGCTCATCATGCTGCCGCCCACTGTGCTGATGGGCGGCACCCTGCCGGTGGTGGGACGCTACCTGGTGCGCTCCCGGGACGAGCTGGGCGCTCGAATCGGCGGCCTTTACGGCACCAATACGCTGGGCGCGGTGGTCGGCACCCTGGCCGCCGGCTTCTGGCTGATCATGCTGTTGGGCGAAGCGAAGACCTGCATTACCGCCGCAGTCTGTAACCTCATGGCCGCGGCTCTGGCCCTGACAGTGGCCGCGCTCGCCGGCGACCGGGTGGACCAGGAGGCGGCCGGTGAGGATAAAAAGAAACCGGCGTACAGCTATCCTGAAGAGAAGGTTGTCTGGGTTCCCTGGCTGTTCGCTGTTTCCGGCTTCGCCGCCCTGGCTTACGAAGTGCTCTGGACCCGCGCCCTGATCTACTTCGTCGGACTTTCGGTCCATGCGTTTACGATAATCCTGGCCTGCTTCCTGGCGGGGATCGCGATCGGATCGTTCGCGGCCACCGGCATTGTCGACCGCTCGCGCAACCTGTTCCACCTGTTCGGCGCCCTGCAGTGGCTGATGGCGCTGTCCGGCCTGTTAAGCCTGCCCCTGATCGGGCAGCTCAACCTGATCTTCCAGAAGCTGAACCTGATGCTGGGGGCTAACACTTGGGCGCAGATCACCCTGGTCAAGTTCTGCCTCTGCCTGGCCGTGCTGGGCCTGCCTACCCTGGCTATGGGCGCGGCCTTCCCCACCGTGAACAGAATATTCATCCGCCGCCGCAGCGTGCTGGGCCGGGGAGTGGGCTCGCTTTATGCGGCTAACACTTTCGGCACGATTCTGGGCTCGCTGTGCGCCGGTTTCGTCCTGCTGCCGCTGTTCGGGATCAGCGGATCACTGATAGTAGTGGCGCTGGTCAACATGGCGCTGGCGGTAGCCGCCCTGCGGCTGGAGACCGCGGCCGGGCGTACCGGACCGGTCCTCAACAGCCTTGGCGCAGCTCTGGCCCTGGCCTGCGGCCTGTGGATTTACACTTCCGGGGCGCTGGGCCCGGTCGTACGTTTCAGCCTGCACAACTCGGGCAAGCAGATACTTTATGTCAAGGAAACCACCGAAGCGAGCCTGGCCGTTCTGCGCAACACAGACGGCAACCGCGAGCTCAATATCAACGGTGAAAGTACCGCCTACACCGGCTTCGACGACATCGTGATCCACAAGCTGCTCTCCCATCTGCCGATCCTCTTCCATCCCGCTCCGCAGAGCGCGCTGGTGGTGGGTTTCGGCTTCGGCAGCACCCTCTACACCGCCACTCTTTACGACCTGCCGAGGGTGGAGTGCGTGGAACTGGTGCCGGAGGAGGCGGCCACCGCCGGCTTCTTCCTCCAGGAAAACCACGGTGTGCTCGACAGCTCCGGCGTGAAGATCGTGTTCAACGACGGCCGCAACCTGATCCTCACCGCCGGGGCTGAATACGACGTGATCAGTTTCAACGCGATCCACCCCAAGCTGAGCCCGATGCTGTACACGCTCGATTTCTACCGGCTCTGCCGCCGCGCGCTGGCTCCGGCCGGCACGGTCTGCGCCTGGCTGCCCACCAATGGACTGACCCTGACCGAATTCAAGAGCCTGCTGCGCAGCTTCGTCGAGGTGTTTCCGAACAGCAGCCTCTGGTGGTGCAACCCCGCCAACGTCATCCTGCTGGGCACCACCGAACCGCTGACAGTGGACTGGCCGCGCTACCGCGGGCAGCTGGCCGCGGCCAGGATCGCCTCTGATCTACGCGAGGTGAAACTCGAACACCCGTTTTCGCTGGGCGGGCTTTTCATGATGGGCCCGGAAAGGCTCCGGCGGCTCACCGCGGATGCGCCACTGAACACCGACAGCAAGCCGGTGATCGAGTTCAGCCGCACGATGGCCCCGACCGTACCGCTGGAAACCTTCTACTGGATGATGGAGAATCTGGAGCCATTCAGCGATTATTTAGTCTGGAACGGTAATATACCCGGAAAAGAGGATAGCCTGCGGGTGGCAAAGGAAGAGTTCGGCCGCTGGTTCAGGGCAAGGAAGAGTTATTACGAGGGGAAGTTCGCCGCCTGGGTTTTTCAGGAGCCGGCGGTTTCACAGAATTTCTACCGTCGGGCCTTGGCCCTGAATCCGCAGGATGACTACATCCGCTATTTCGCCGATCCCCGGCCGCCGGACCCCGACTCCCTCGCCGCTCTCGCCCGCTCCGACCCGGCCGATTTCGTCGTCCGCTACCAGCTCGGCGAATACTATTACGGCCTGGGTGACATGGAGCGGGCAAGACAATGGTATTCACAGGTGACTCGTCTGGTCCCGGACCACGCCCTGGCCTGGTTCCAGCTCGGAGTCTGCGCCGACCAGCAGGGCCGCGCCGCTGAAAGCGAGCGTTATTTCAGGAAAGCTCTCGAAATCAACCCGGCCAGCCCTCAGGCAATGGTCAACCTGGGTCTGGTCCGCTACCGGGCCGGCGACCTGAAGGCGGCGGAAGAATATTTCAGCCGGGCGGTCGCCGCCAGCCCCGGCTACGGGGCGGCCCTGTTCAACATGGCCAATCTTCTTCTGCGCCAGGGCCGGACCGATGATGCCGAAAATCTTTACCGGGAAACGATCCGGCTCGATCCATTCAATCCGCTGGCGCCGCTGAACCTGGGCTCGATCCTGACCAAGCGGGGAGAATACCCGCAGGCAATCGAGCTGTTCAAGCGGGCGGTGGAATTAGCCCCGGGCCTGGTCCAGGGTTACGGCAACCTGGCCGTGGCTTACGAAAAGATGGGCGATGGGGAAAGCGCGGGAAAATACCGTTCGATACTTAACCGCCTGCAGGCCGGCCGCGGCCGGGCCGAGCAGGCAAGATGAGCCGCACCAAACTGCAACCAGAGGCATCCGCCTTCCAGATCAAGAGCTACCCATGCATCTATTGCTGATGATACCGTCCAGCCTGCTGCTGGTACTGATGTTCCTGCACTCCTGGCGCTACCGGGGCCGGAATGTCACTATTGCCTTTTTCTCTCTCTGCCTGGGATTCGGCATCCTGCGCGGCAATACGATCTATTACATCATCACCCAATACCTGGGCGGCGATACACTGCCCTACCTCTTCCTGCGGCCGGTGGTCCGGATTGGCAACGCCTCGATCCAGGAGTGTATCGGCTGGATTTTTGCCCTCTACCTCTGCTGGTCCACCGTAGAATGGGTGCTGGCGCGCCAGGGCGGCCGCCAGACGATAGGGCTTTACCGGCTGATCGGGCTGACGGGCTTTTTGATGGGTGCGGTGGCCTACGCGGTGGAAGCCGCCGCTGTCGGCGTGAAATGGTGGGTCTGGGTCTTCCCGATCAAAAATCCCTTTTTCGCCGACACGCCGTTCGTGGGGATAGTGGCCTGGGTTTCGGTGGCAATCGATTTTCTGGCAATCTTCCTACTGATCCGCCACCGGGTGGTCAGGGGCTGGTGGATTGCTCCCCTTGTATTACTCTTCCCGGTGCACATGCTGACCCACCTGAAGCTGAGCGAATTTTCCGCCTGGCTGCCCCTTTCGCCCAACGAAATCTGGTATTGGGCCTCCCTGGCGCTGCTGGCCTGGGGAGTCGCGGTGGATGGCCCGCAGATCGTTCCCTGGACCGCGGCGGCCGATGCGGACAAGACCAAAGGCAACTGGCGGCGCTGGGCGCTGCACGTCGCGTTGATCGGTTTCATCCTGGTGCTGGCCAGCGTGCATTTTGTCATTATCGGCAGCCCGGACCTGGCGGTTAGCCTGGTGCCGTTTTTGGTGGGCGTCCTGTTTTTCCGGCCGCTGTATGCGGCGGTGTTCCTGGCGGCGAGCTGCCTGCTGGCGGGATTCGGCACCGGCGAATGGAGCTACACGATCGTGCCGGCGGCGACCTTCGTGATCTTCCTGTTCGGCAGTAACCAGGCAGTCACGAAACTGTCGTTCCCGCGCAGACGGGAAATTGTCCTGGCCGGTATCGGGCTGGCCACGGTCTGGACTTACTATGTTTACTTCGACCGCCACCAGCGCTACGAAACTCTCACCGAGATCCAGGAGGAGTTCCTGCAGGCCACGACCACCCAGGAAATCGACCTGGTGATCGGCAAGCTGCCCCAGCCCGGCATACCCGATGATGCCTTTCACCTGAACCAACTCGGTGTAAAGCTGAACAAGAAAGGCCATTACTCGGCGGCCAGGCGCCTGCTGGAGACAGCGACGGAGTGTGACAGCACCTATGCCTACGCTTGGTTCAACCTGGGCTGGGCCTACCGGGGCCTGAACAACTACGAGGCCTCGATCCGCTGCTACAGGCGGGGCCTGGAGCTGAACCCGATTGACTACGACAGCATCCTGATCCTGGGCGACATCTTCAGCGGCCTGGGCCGGCTGAAGGACGCCGAGGACCTCTTCCGGCGCACCCTGGGATACAATCCCAACCGCACCAACATCCTCCTGGCCCTGGAAAGCGTGCTCTACCGCACCGGCCGGGTGGACGAGGCGATCGAACTGCTCAAGAAACGCCTGCCCGACACGGACGATCCCAGGAGCCTGGCGAGCCGCTTGGCCGCCGATCTTTTCAAGGCCGGCCGCAGCGCGGAGGCGATACCCCATTACCAGCAGGTTATCCGCGAGAACGCCGAACAGATTTACGCCGCCGCGCTGAGCGTGGCCCTTATTTACTGGCAGGATCAGAAGCAACCGGCCAAGGCTCTCGAATACGTGGGCATAGCGGTCCGGGTGCAGCCCTCCGCGGACGTGTATTCGATGATGGGAGCGATCCTGGAAGAGCTTGGGAAGAAGGACGGCGCGCGGTCGGCCTACCGGATGGCGGACAGCCTGGCGAATAAATAATTATTATTCAAAAAACTTCAAAGAAGCCAAAAAAATAGCAACCATAAAGCCAACCCATAATTTCCAATGTTTAGAAAAAGGTATATTTAGTAAAAAGAATGTAAAGAATAACTGTGATAATATTTTTATAACATTTATATTCTTCTCAATTAAAGGTATTTCAATAAAATAATTATGCATCCAAATAAATAGTGAGATGATTATCATTAATAGCCAAAATGTATTTCTTTTTATTTCTCTCTTATATTTAGTAATATTTGCTTTTAAAACATTCCTTTCTTGTTCTACTTTTAAAGCTTCATCCATAACTTCATTTTTTTCGTTTATTGCTTTTTCTAACTTTTCATCCTGCTTAGATATTTTTTCCTCTAATTTTTTGATTTCTTCTTGAAATGTATTTTTGTCTCTTTTTGCAGATTCATTTAATTTTTCCAATTGTGATTTTAATTTTGCTACATCTGTTTCTTTTTCTTTAATCTGATCTCCTAATATTTTATTTGTTTCACTAATTTTAGTAGCTTTTTCTACAATTTGCTCTCTTATTTTATCCCTTATTTCCTCTTCCTCTAAATCACCAGACATTGTTATCATAAAATGTGTGTCTGAAACAATTTCAAATGCCAATGCATAATTCATATTTTCATATCTTGACAATCTACTCAAAACTTCATTGTAAGCTTTTTCAATAGAGAAAGACATCATCATTGTTCTGAGAAATGGTTGTGTTATCAGTCTATAAAAAGATTCTTCAAAATCTTTCTGGCTTACGGTCCTTACTATCAAAGGTCTATTAATTTGGACCCACTGACCTGTAGTCAAGCAAAATGGCAAATTATTATTTCCCTTTCTTGCAATTCTATCGTACTCGGGTAACTTTCGGTCATGAGTAAGAAACCAAGCGACTGCTTGTGTAAAATACCTCTTAGGGCCTTTCCGTATTTTGTTTATAAATAATCTATGGAAAGCGTCATGTTCTATTATTTTTTCGTTTGTCTTTGGAGGGCATATCGAAGTTAAAATACTAATTTCATTTAATAGTTCTTCTGAATCCTCTATATCCTTTCTGAACTTATTAGTAGTTTCAATATTCAAACCCTCCAGTATCCCATCGACATGAGATTTTTCCGAAATGAACTCCTCTATTTTTAGCCCTTTTTCTATAAATTCCTTCCAATATACTGTCATAAAACTATCCGCACCTAATTGCTCCAAAGCAATTCTAGCCAATTCCGATGGCAATGGTGGCCTCTTCTTCATTTCATTCATATGCCATTTTAACGAGTTATAAAATTCATCCAGCGATTTGTTAGTTATCCACAAATCATACCCAAGTTCATTCGCAATTCTTAACATTGCATGAATGGAATTCAAGGCATTTGCGCCGTCCAATCCCACTAAACTATATAAAATATTGTTATCAATATACAATTTTTGTCCTAGCGTTACTTCTTTTAATAATTTTGAACATTCCTCATCTATTTGTATTAAATACATAAAATAGCTACTATTAAATATACTATTTATATAATCTCGTCTTTGGAGATTTGAACTTTTTAGAAAAGAAATTATTTCCGCCTTAGAAATCGCTATAATTAAGGAATCCGATCCAGTCAAATCTTCGAAGATTTCATTTCCTATATTATCTATCCACTTGTGTTTTGCTGCTTCCTCTGGATATAATAGTGTTACAGTTTCTATACCGTGCTTCGCAATTATTTTAGATAATACTCTATGAAAATTTTCGATAATTTCTTCGCAGTGCTTTTTTACCACGGGATATCTTTTATATTTTTCACAAACCTCTTCCTGCCAATCATTTATGACTTTATTTTCAATCTCTTCAATCCTTTTTAGGTTATTAGATATAAATTGTTCTATTTCTGGTCTTATTTGAAAAGTACCTTCTAATTCTCTTTCTCCAGCTATATATTCAATTTTTTCTGATTTGCTTAATCTTATTCCTGATGCATGAATTTCAGCATCTTCAAATTGAATTAAAAATCTATCATTGATACAATCTTTTATCTGCGCAGCATTTACTCGCAGAGCACCAAAATTATGAAGGGCATCAAGAACCAAATAATCACTCGTTTGATTACCATAATCATCAGAAAACGTAGGATCAAAGTGCGCCAAGTGTTTTAGAGCGATTTTTATTTTTGTTTGAATATTCATTTTTTTCCCTATTAAGTGCTAATAATATTTCAGGTCCCTATTTATTTTATAAGGATTACTTATTGTATGTCAAATAAAAAATTACAGCGCTTTCCAAATACAATATAATTTTTAATAATTACTTTGTGGCACCAACTTTTTTAAAATTTTTATCTGCCAGTCGTTCGGCAGGTTCTCCACGTGCCAGCCGGTTATCTCTTCCCCGGGGATCAGTACCGGGATCCCCGGCGGGCATTTGACGTAATTGGTGCAGTTGATCCGGCCCACCGCCTCGGCCAGGGGAACTTCCCTGACCTCCAAAGCCAAAAAAGCCTCGCGGGGGGACGTACGCATTATCGGCAGGTTGTAACGGAAAGGCTTCACCGGTTCGCTCCGGTCGCGGACTGAAAGCTCCCGCGCCACTTGTTCGGCCGTCCGTTCGAATTTGCGGAAGTCTTTATCTTGATTGCGGAAGCTGAAAATGAAAAGAACGCCCTCGGTGCTGTAGAATTCGTGGTCGATTCCATGGGCCAGGAACAGTTCGGCAACTGTCGCGCCGGGAGCTCGGTCGCTGGTGAGAAAGAGCTTGAGCGGGTCCTGGAACTCGCCCCGGCAACAGGACAGCTCCCCGCCGAACGTAGCGATCCTGCGCCTGAGCTCTTCCACCCGCTCCGCGGCCCGGCTGAACTCCCTCCTGCCTTCCCGGCTGAAAGCCCGCTCCAGGGCCTCCTCGATACTGAGCATAAGCAGGTTGCTGCGCGTGGTGGATTCGAACAGCTCGAGCGCCCGGCGGTATTCTTCA
>JAZDIG010000226.1:0-2601 GCA_043805105.1 Candidatus Glassiibacteriota bacterium
ACCGTCATGCGGTGAACCCGGGCCAGGTAGTCAGGTCGACGCCCTGGGAGGCGGTGCGCGAGGGCATGGACGACCTGCGCTACCTCGCCACCGCGCAGCGTCTGATCGACCGGGCGCCCACCGGGCTGAAAGAGAAAGCCGCCCGCCGGCTCGTAACCCTGCGCCTGACTGTCGACCCTAACCGCCGCCGGACCAATCCCACCGGCGAGGCCCACGATGAAATGAGCGTGCTCGCCCGGTACAGCGAACCGCATCGGGTGCGGGACGAGGCGACCGCCATTATCCTCGAACTGCTGAATTACAGCGGCAAATAAGGCGGTTCAATCATTCGAGTGGAAAGTGAGCACCAGCACGAGATGAAAAAGGATCGAAAAAGCTACGAAAGGCTCTGTTCGCTGATCCGCGAGACGACTCTGCTCGAAGCCACGAGCACCCTGCTGCAATGGGACCAGGAAACAGTCATGCCGCCCGCCGGGATCGAGACCCGGGCCGAACAGCTTGCCCTGCTGGCGCGCCTGGCCCATGAAAAGTTCACCGCACCGGAGATAGGCGGGCTGCTCGCCGAATGTGAGGCCGCCGGCCTGCTGGAGGATGGCGTATCCCCCGAGGCGGTCAATCTGCGGGAGGCGCGGCGCAAGTATGACCGAAGGACAAAACTCCCGAACCGGCTGGTCGAGGAGCTGGCCCGCACCACGGCCAGGGCGCACGGCGTGTGGGTCCAGGCGCGCCGGAAAAACGACTTCGCGCTTTTCCGCCCCTGGCTCGAAAAACTGGTGGCGCTCTGCCGGGAAAAGGCCGCCGCTTACGAGTTCGAAGGCACCTTGTACGACGCCCTGCTCGATGAATACGAGCCGGGTGAAAGGGAGGACTCGCTGACCGCCCTGTTCGGCCGTCTGGCCGGGGGTATCTCGGGCCTGCTCGAAAAAATCGACGAGACCCCCCGGCGTCCCGATCCCTCGGTCCTGGCTCGCGACTTCCCGCTGGCAGCGCAGCAGGACTTCGGCCGCAGGCTGGCCGCCGAAATCGGCTTCGACTTCGAGGCCGGCCGGCTGGACGAGGTGGTGCACCCGTTCTGCGTCCGGATCGGGCCCGGCGACACGCGCATCACCACCCGCTACAGTCGCAACCGGTTCGGGGAAGGCTTTTTCGGGATCATGCACGAAACCGGCCACGCCCTTTACGAACAGGGGCTGCCGGCGAAACATTTCGGTACGCCGAGGGGCGAGTCGGTGTCGCTGGGAATCCACGAATCGCAGTCGCGGCTGTGGGAGAACCTGGTGGGACGCAGCCGGCCGTTCTGGGAATACTGCTTCCCGATCGCGCGGGAATATTTCCCGGAGGCGCTGGGGGAAGTCGGCCTGGAGACCTTCCTGCTGGCGATCAACGAAGTGAAGCCCTCGTTCATCCGCGTGGACGCCGATGAAGTCACCTACAACCTGCACATCATCCTGCGCTTCGAAATCGAGCGGGCGCTGGTTGCCGGTGAGCTGCCGGTGAGCGAGCTGCCGGAAGCCTGGAACCACCGGTTTTTCGAGCTTACCGGCCTGAAAGTGCCGGACGATACGCGCGGCTGCCTGCAAGACATCCACTGGGCCTGGGGCGCGATCGGCTATTTCCCCACCTACAGCCTGGGCAACGTTTACGCCGCCCAGCTTTTCGCGGCGGCCGGGAAAGCTCTCCCCGGTCTGGAGGCGGCGATTGCGGCCGGCGATTTTTCCAGCCTGCTGGGCTGGCTGAGAAAGAACATCCACAGCCACGGGATGACATACCGTTCCCGCGAGCTGGTGCAGAAGGTGACCGGCGGACCTCCGGACGAGCGGCCGCTCCTGGCCTACCTGGAGAAAAAATTCGGCGGCCTGTACGGTTTCTGAAAAGAAGAGGAGTGGCGATGATAATTCCCCTGTCGACAAAAAAGTTCACCGGATCGTACCGGCCGCTGTTTGTGCTGCTGGTGCTGTTTCTCTCCTGCGGAGGCAATGGGCCGGGGAGTGAATCCGTGAGTAGGCCGCGGGAGCTGATTCTCTGCGGCTGGGACGAGGTTTTCATCCTGAGGCTCGCCGGTCCCACCGACAGCCTGCCGGAAAAGGTCTGGAGCTGGAAGGCCCAGGATTGCCCGGACCTGCCGGATACGATGAAGCCGAAATTCCTCAGCACGGACGATTGCAAGCCGGTGGACGGCGGCGGGAAAATACTGATAACCTCTTCCAGCGAGGGCATCGCCCTGGTGGAGCGCGCAGGCGGCCGCCTGCTTTACTTTGCCTCGGCCCCCAACGCTCATTCGGCGGACCTCCTGCCCGGCGGGAGAATCGCAGTGGCGGTGTCGCACTTCGAGGACCGGGGGGACAGGCTGATGGTTTTCGACCTGGCCGAGCCGGGCAGGGTGGTGACCTCCAGCGAGCTTTCCTGGGGTCACGGCGTGGTCTGGGACGCCGAACGGGAGCTGCTCTGGGCTCTCGCCAACCAGGCGATCCACGTCTACCGCCTGGCCGACTGGAACCTTGCCAACCCCCGGCTCGAAACGGTCGATACCATACCCTTGCCGGAAAGCGGCGGCCACGATTTCTACCCCGTCCCCCACACTTCGCTCATCGCTTTCAGCAC
>JAZDIG010000227.1:0-2108 GCA_043805105.1 Candidatus Glassiibacteriota bacterium
CGACCTCACGCGCACGATAATCCTCGGCATGCTCGCCGGTGGCCAGATGCACGGTTACGAAATCAAGAAGCGGATCCAGAAGGCCCTCGGCGAAAGCGCCGACATCAATTTCGGCTCGATTTACTACGGCCTGAAAAGTCTCACCGGCAACGGCCTGGTGGATCACCTCCGGGACGAGCCGGGCAAGGGGAGCCCCGAGCGCTCGATTTACCGTATCACTCCCAAGGGCCGCAGGCATCTGCTCGAACTGCTGGCCGCCAGCCTGGCCGATCTCTCGCTGCCGTTGCGCTCGCTGGAGGTGGGTCTGCATTTCATGGAGAATCTGACTCTCCCGGTGCTGAAACAGCTTCTCCAGGAGCGCTTCGAAAACCTGAGCCGCCGCTACGAGGAGGCGCTCAACCAGGAGGTTCCTGTCGTCGAAAGTCAGCCGGCCCGCTTGATCCGCGAATACCGTCTCTACCAGATCGGCGCCGAGGTGCGCTGGCTCAAAAACATCCTGGCCGGTCTGGCTTAGAAGCATATCGAAATATAAGAATCTTTGAGATTAAGGCTGTCAAGGGTCGGCCTTTAGGCCGATTTACCTGCCCTTGACAGCCTGAAAAGTAACGTTTTTCATAACAGGGGCGTTGAAACTGCTCTTTTCAACGCGCCTTCAGGCGCCGCTTACTGCCCTTCGATGAACGCCTCTATCCGGTCGTAGTAGCGCCCGCCCAGGAGCGCATAGGCGTCCAGATGGTCCCCTCCTTCCACCGCCCAGAAACTCACCAGCTCCGCATTGCCCGCTTCGGCGAGCCTGCGGCCGAGCTCGAAGGGAACCACCCGGTCGCGCGTGCCGTGAATGATCAGTACCGGCACCCTCACCTTGCCGATCCGGCCGCTGATATCCCAACGGTACTTCATGAAATAATGGAGCGGCAGCAAGCCGAATACTTTCCTGGCCATGTCCCGGCCGTTGGTGAAAGCTCCCTCCAGCACAATTTTCCCGCAGGGCCGTTCGATGGCCAGTCGCACCACCGGCGCCGCACCGATCGAGCGGCCGAAGAGGATCAGGCTCCGGGGGCTGACCCCCTTGTCCCGGACCAGAAAATCGTAGGCCGCCGTTGCGTCCTGGGCCAGCTTCTCCTCGCTGGGCCTGCCGGTCGACCGGCCGTAGCCGCGGTAGTCGAATAGCAGCGCTCCGTATCCGCGCCGGATAAATGGTTCGAGCCATTCGAGGCGGTGGCTGATGTTGCCCGCGTTGCCGTGGCAGATCAATACTACCGGCCGGCCTGGGGCTCCGGGAGCGAAATACCAGCCGTGAAGCGTGTCGCGGCTCGCGCCGGGTCTCAGCCCGACCTCCTCCGCCTCCAGCCCGTAATCTGCGGGGAAGGCTTCGAGTTCACGTCCCGGGAAAAAAGTCAGCCGGTTCTCCATCAGCCGGACCACCAGGCCCAGTATCAGGACCACGGCCGTCAGGCTGAAAACTGCCAGAAGAATGCTTTTGCTCAGAAACATTACTTATTACCTTGACAAAATTGGCGGTATCGGCTTAACAAATTAATCTCCGGACCGCTGCCGGCACAAGTGAACACTGATTGTTTTAATTCACAATTACGGTGTCGCTTTTATCATTTCAGCGGGTGAATTGCCGTATAACCTGCAGAGTCTCGACTTTGTGTACGCAATTCGAGCGATGCAAAAAGTGTGATTTCAAACAGGGGTACACACGCGGGTGCACCCGGATTACCTGTGGGGGAGGGTTTAAAACCCTCGCTACGCTAAGGATAACACCGTTAAATTAAGCGGTGTAATCAAAGGGTAATTCAATTGAGGATTGCATAACAATCTCTTAGAAACCTGTACTAAGGCCGGGCCGGAAAAATCCATTCAGGCCGGGCTGACCCATGGCTGCGAAAAAATACGGCAAGACTCCTAACCGCCAGAATAAGCTGCACGTGCGCTCGCCCCGGCCCGGAAGCGGTCCGAAAAACAAGGGGCGCGCCCACGACCAGGGAAAGTCGAATCGCATTCCACGTTAGCCGTCCACACCCAAGCCAGGAGCGGGAAATGTTCAAGCTGTCACCCGGAGTGAAATCGTCAATCGTCGCACTGTCAGTTGCCGCCCTGAG
>JAZDIG010000228.1:0-3588 GCA_043805105.1 Candidatus Glassiibacteriota bacterium
CACCTTCCCCTCGAAGGGCACCAGCTTTTCGGGCTTGATCCTGGTAGTCGGCAGCTCGACTTCCTTTTCACGCTCAAGCAGTTTCGGCAGGCCGGTCTGGAACATCTCCCTGGTCTGCGCCGGCAAAACGGCGGCCAGTGCGATCAGTCCGACAGTCAGGCCAGCGGTAAATTTCGATTTCATTTCGTGCTCCTCGTGCTGCTTCCACCCCGGGCGACCGCCGGGGGGTTCCCCATTGCGGTCCCTCCACCCGGAAACGGCCGGGCGCCCGGCAACATTTCCCGGGGTGTAAATTAAAACCGGGAACGGGATAACTCAAGACAAACTTGTTTTTGCGGGATTGGCCGAGAGTGTGCCGCCGGTCTGAGGGATATATGGAATAGATCCATTCGGCCTGGACGCAAATCAGGGCCGTGAAGCCGCCAGAGCAAGAGGAGCCTAACCAGCAGGCTGAAGTCCGGACTTAAGCCGGAAACGGGCGAAACAGCGGGAAGGGGAAACTATAGGAGGATTAATTGAAAGATAATTCTCAGTGAGCGAATGATCGACAAGCGGCGCACAGTTTACAGGAAGGCTGAAATTGACTATATTTTACAGGTTTTCAAACAGTCAACCGGAAAGAGCGAAGCGATGAAATTCAGAAATTTCCTGATTTCCATACTGGCCGGCGGTTCGCTGGCCTTGGGCGGGAGCCTGGTCTACCGGGCCCGCCGGAAAAAGCTCGACCAGGCGCGCGGGGTCCGCGCGCTGATGGAGCGGATCGTCTATCTCTGCCTGCGCCGGCTGGCGGACGGAGCCGATGACGGCCGGGTATCGGCCTCCGGAATCTATTTTTTCATCTGGTTGGTGGAAAGGGTCGCCCGCCGGCAGGAAATAAATTTCCCGACTTTCAACTTCTCGGCCCGTAAAGGCACCCTGACCAGCAGCCGTCTGACCTACATCCTGCGCCGGATGATCGCCGACGGCAGGCTGGCGGTCGACCGCAACCATCTGGTCCCGGCTTTTCAGTACGAACCGCGGCTGCCCGACCGGGCGCAGGAAGAGCTGTTGCTCAGGATCGTGGTAATTATCGACGAGGTGGCCGGGCAGTGGAGCATGGAAGCCCCGGAGGACCATCTGGTGAGATTCGGCAAGCTGTTTAAGTAGCCCCGGATTGACTGGACCGGTGAGCCGGGGTTATAATAAATCGAATAAGAAAATTTTCCCTGTTCGGAGGCTATTGGGATGCTGCCCCTCGATCACGTCACCGTTATCCAGCAGATCAATTTTGCCGAACGCGAGCATCAGAACCTTCAGACTCACCCCGAGCGAAGCCAGCTCGCCAGCGGCCTGGTGGACCTGCGTAACCGTGAGGCGGCGCTGCGGAAAACCATGGCGGTGCACCCGAGCGCCCGCAGCCGGATCCACCTGCGCGAGGAAGACAGGGAAAAAGTGGGCAAAAGCTTAGGCCGGCAGTATGTCGGACGGATGATCGACCTCAGGGCCTGAGCTCCGCCGCCGGCTCCCCTTTCGCCCGGCGCGATTCGGCGATCGCCAGACAGACGTCCCGGATCAGACGGCGCGACCTTTCCCGCGGAATCAGCCAGTTGTTCCCCAGAATCGAAAACACCACCCGCTCCCCATCCGCGGTGGAGGTGTATCCGCTGAGCGCCATGACGTTGGAGATATAGCCGGTCTTGGCAAACAGCTTGCCCTCGACGACCGTATTGCGCAGAAGCTGCACGCCGTTGTCCTTGCCGGCTACCGGCAGGGTGGCGATGAACGTTTCGCGTTCGGGGTGGCTGTCCATGAAGGCCAGGAGCCGCACGAACATGTCGGTGGTAACCAGGTTGAGCCGGGAGAGGCCCGAGCCGTCCTGGAGCCTCAGCTTGCGGGTATCCACTCCGATCCGGCTTAAAAACCGCTTCTCCACTTCCACGCCTCTCTCGAAGCTACCGCCTGCGCCAAGCCTTGCGCCGACTGTAAACAGAAGCTGTTCGGCGTAGAAGTTGTGACTGCGCTTGTTTATCACCGCAATGATCTCTTTCAGCGGCACGGAGGCGTGCTGCGCCACTATGGCCGGAGAGCGGTCGAGGTAGGTGGTTTCCGGCGAGCCGGCGCCGATCACCCGCAATTCTCCGTCCAGCCTGACGCCGGCGCGAGAGAGGGCATCGGCGAAAGCATTGGCGGCGAAACGGGCCGGTTCATCCACGGCCACGTGCTCCAGGTAGCCCAGGCTGCCGGAATAGATCCCGCCGCCGAGACTGACCTGGCTGCCCGGCGTCTCCCGGCTGATCACCAGCCGGTTCTGGGCCCGGTTGGCCACGGTCTGCGCCCGGTTGGACAGGCGCAGCGACGATCCCAGGGGCCTGATCTTTACCGCCGGCGGCTCGCCCACCTGCCGGGAGGGAAAAACTTCCACGTCGATACAGTTATCGTTGAAAGAAAGCGCGGAAACCGGCGCCGCGTACCACCACATCAGGTCTTCCCACCCCCAGCCCTCGGCCAGAAAAGGCGCATCGAATAGGCTATTGTCCGCCACCAGCGAGCCAGTGACATGGGTGATGCCGGCCTGCCTGACCTGCAGGGCCAGGCTGTCCCAGACCGTCTCCTGCGCCGGGTAAAAGCGATCGCTGATGGTGGGATCGCCGCTGCCGCGGATGACCAGGTTGCCGTCGAGATTGCCGGCGGCCCGGTCGAGCCGGCCGTCGGCCATCACCGTGGTGCGGTAGCGGAAATCGGCACCGAGACCATCGAGCGCAACAATAGTTACCAGCAGCTTGAGGTTACTGGCCGGCATGTAGCGGCGACCCGGGTTGGTGTGCACCAGGTCCACGTCGGTTTCGAGCGAACGGACCTGGATGCCCCAATCGGCCGGATTCTGGTCGTAGCGCTCCAGTATCTCGTTAATCTTCTGCGGGAGTTCGCCGCCTGCCAGTATTTTGCCCGCCGGCACAGACAGCAGAATCGCAACCAGAGCGGCAATCCTGCCGGCGAAGGATATTTTCGAAGTACGGACGCACGGATAAGTCATTGATCTTTTTCGCCTTCCGGAGATGCGGGTAAATTCCGACTGCCGAATTTTATTTATCGTCTCGGTGCTTGTCAAGCGCTCATGTGACAAAGCGATTTGACCGACTGAATCGATTTCCCCGATAACGCTTGACAATCGCCTCTTTGCGCTTAATTATAAAATAGAAGTCGAAATTATTCACTTCTCATTTTACCTGCCTCGTGTCAGCAGTCAGAGACCGGTCAGCCCGCAGAATATACCAGAGCCAGGGTTTAAGGATCTTTATCGACCGGAACAAGTCGGTCAAGGCGGACGGAATCTCCATTTCCGGCGAAAAGTTACTTTCACTTCAGGAAAACGGAGAAAAAAGTGAACCTGTATTTCGATGCACCCGGTTTTTGGCCCGAGGATGAGGGCGGCGAAGTTTTTCACACGCCGCCGGGAATCCTGGACAACATACGCGGCCCGGCGCGGTCCACCGACGGCCTGACCCTGGACAGCCTTCTCAGGCTCGGCCGGGAAAAGCTGATCGGACTGCTCTGGGCCACGGACCGTAATATCCACAACCTGCTTGCCGAAAGCCTCAACCTCCACGA
>JAZDIG010000229.1:0-4929 GCA_043805105.1 Candidatus Glassiibacteriota bacterium
GGAGATGCAACGCCGTTCTGGCCGATTCTGAACTTGCCGGCCGGCACTCTTACCAGTCTGACTCCCGCCACGGTAAGGGTATCGCCGGTCAGGCCGCCGCCGACCTCGGGCCTGGCACTAAACGGCTGGACCTCCACCGCCACATCCCTCACCTCTACGTCGCGGAAGGCGGGTTCGAAGCTGAAGCCGGTCTTGAACGGCACGATCGTGTAGCTGCCGGCCGGGAGGATGTCGAACCGGTAGAGGCCGTCCGGCCGGGTGGTCATGATCTCATCGACCCCGGTTCCGTTCAGATGCACGGTTACGCAGCTCATGGGCGAAGAGTTCTCGAGCATGATCCCGCTCGCGCTGCTGCCGGAGGCGCCGCCTGCCGAGATTTCGGTTTCGTCCCGCAGCTCGATCCTCCACTTGTCGCCCAAGCGGACCGGGCCCGGGAACTGGGTGAATTCCGTGCTCTCTGCGTTCCATTCGCCGAACGCGGTGGTCAGAGTCATCACCGTGCCGCCGGCTGGCATCCGGAGCCCGCCCTCACGCCAGAAGTTCCAGTGCTGGCCATCGATGTAGAGCGTAAACTCGCTCGTATTCGCCCTGGGCAGGCGTCGTACCAGACTGAGGCCGCGTTTATCTTTCGGTGCTTCCACGTTCTTCGGGCCGCCCCAGGCCACTCCCAGCTCGCGGTTATACTGTTCGGCGGTCGTGCCGGGTGGTTCGAAGCCCCAGCCCCCTTCGTCGAGCCAGGGGCTGAACGCCACCTCGGCCCCCCGCGTCTCCTCCCGCACCCGTAACGACAGGCTGTCGCGTTCTTCCAGCCATTCGATCCGCCAGCGTCCGTCGCAAGCCAGCCCGTGCCAGGTGCTGTTGCCCATGAACGGCGATTCGCTGCGCGAATAGGAAAAAGTGCCGCTCATGAAATAGACTCCCGCACCGTGGTAATCTCCCGGGTCGAACTGAGTGTGGAAAGTGCCGCTGCGCGTGTCCTCGAACTCCGCCCGGATCACGCACTCCTCGGCTGGCAGGTAGGTCACGTTGTTCATTTTGCGGTTGCCGCTGCTGCGGATTTCGAGAGGTTCGGCGGAGGAGTCGATCACTCTGAGCGTTGAATCGGCCAATGACACGTGCCGGCGGCCGGCCCTGACTCCGTTGGGCGCCATGTCGTCGCAGACCAGGTACAGAGGGAACCCGGCGGCCAGGCATCCCTGGCGGCTTCCCTTGACCGTTATCATCGCCGTCGGTCTCAGGAACACCGGAGCCTGGGTCAGGTTGCCGCTGCCGTCGCCGGTCAGGCGGGCCACTGGCCCCGCAGAGGATTCGACGCTGTCGGCGCCCAGATAAGTGGCCGAAACTCTCTGTTGCCGGCCGGCCAGCCGGCCGGCAGATTGATCCGCGTTCTCCTCGGCGGACGCCAATTGCATCGAAACCGCCAGAACCAGAACCGTAAAAAGAAGCTTAGTATCAATTTTTCCGGACAAATCCATTACTCCTTCTACACTTTTTGCGGCGAAAGCCGGGTTATGGGAAGAGTTTGGTCGAGCCGATTCGATCGCCGCAAAACTATCTGTAGTCGGCGGAGACGCCAAGGTAAAAATAAGTGCCGGTCCCCTCGAACCGCGGGAAATAGAGGTCGGCATTGAACACGTTGTTAACCCCGCCGTAAAGCTTGAAATTGGCGGCCATTCTTTTCGACAGATAGAGATTGCAGACCGTGTAGCGGTCCGCTTTCTCGGTGAGTGAAAGCCATTGTTTGCCGGTGGAGATTATCCTGAAATTGGCGTTCAGTCCCAGCCTTTCATGAGCGTAGGCCAGTTTCACGATGTTGTTGAAATCCGGCTTTTTAAAGAGCTTTCCACCGCTCTTTTTATCTTTGGCGTCGAGCAGGGTGGCCTCGTCACTGATCGTAAATCCGGCGGGGAGTTCCAGCGCGGCGGCCAGTTCGACTCCCTGAACGGTGGCCTGATCGATATTTTCATACTTGAAGATCGGACGGGTCTGCACGCTCTTGCTGCCGCCGCCGCCGCCACCACCGCCGCCCCCGCCACCACCGCCTCCTCCTCCCCCTCCGCCGCTTCCGCCGGTGAGAGTATCCAGGCCGATCTGGACGGTGTTAATCATATCGTCGATCTCATTACGGAAGAAAGTTATCCTGCTCGAAAGCAGACCGGCTTTTCCTTCCGCAGTTAAGTCATAACCACGGGAAGTTTCGGCGGTAAGCGATGGATTGGGGACCACCAGATTCGTCTGTGTGTCCTTTTGAATGTATAGTTCGTAGATGCTGGGAGCCCGGAAACCTTCTCCGTAAGCGCCCTTGATCCTGAAGTTTTCAGCCAGGGAGAACGTCGCGCCCAGCCGGGGGCTGAATTTCGAGCCGAATTCCGAATGATGGTCGAAGCGGCCGCCAATTATTAACAGCAGCGGGTTGGCCAGCCAGATTTCATCCTGGAGGAAGGCGGCGCTGTTGGATACGTCATCGTCCACTTCGTTATCTTGCCTGATTTCCCAACGGTTTTCGAGGCCCGCGCTTAAGAGATGGCGTCCCAGGAACTGTCTGCTGACCCGGCCCTCGACCTGGCGCAGGTCCTGTTCCAGGTGGTAGGGTTCCCCGGTCAGGGTCAGCGGCGAGTTAAGCTCCCCGGTTTCGTAAAGGTAGTTTTTCGTGTCGTTTTTATAGAATGACCGGTAGCCGCGCAGCATGAGATCCAGTCCGCCGGGGATTTTGCCATCATATTGAAGGAAAACCGAGTTCCGGTTCCAACTCGCGTCCCTGACTCCATTGCCCGAAGACATTTCCCGGTAGCCTTTCTGACCGTCGCTAAGGTAGTCCAGGCCGCCTGAAATCCGCCCGGCGCCGCCTAAATCCCAAGACAGCGTCCCGGACCCGAAGTTCTCATCGTAGTTGTCCCCATCGCTGAAGAACGTAGTTTTGTCCCGGTCGTAATAGTCCCGGCTGCTGAAACTGGTGGAGAAGGAAAAGCCCAGGGGGCCTTTCCTGCCGGAGAGGTCGCCGCGAAACAGCGGAGTCTCCGCCTCGCCGTAACGGCTCTGGCCGTAGCGTACATTGAAGCCGCCGGCGATACCTTCCGTGGGCTGGCGGGTGATGAAGTTCATCACCCCGCCCATGGCGTCGCTGCCGTAAAGAGCGGAGCCGGGACCCCGCACCACTTCCACCCGTTCGAGCAGGCCCACTGGAATGTCGTCCAGGTCTAAGACGTCGCCAAAGCCGGGCGCCAGCCGCCGGCCGTTCACCAATATCAGGCTCTGGTTGATGTTGAGCCCGCGCAAGCCCGCGCTGACCGTCCTGCCGTTGCCGAATTGCACGTTCAATCCCTGTGATTCAGTCAATACTTCGTGGATTTTCTCTACGCCCAGATTTTCGATCTCACTCCTGGTTATCACTGTCACCGCCGCCGGCACCGATTCGACGTCTTTTTCGGTCAAGGTGGCGGTCACCACCACACCCGGCATCTCGATTACCTTCTGGCCGAGCTTGAAGTCGACTGTCAGGACTCCATCGCCGGCCAGACGCACCTCCTGGAGCGCGTTGGCGTAGAACGGTGCTTTAGCAAGGATCTTGTATCTCCCCGGCGTCAATCCGCCGATCCGGTAGCCGCCGTCCGCACCGGTGAGTGCATTCAGGCCGCGGTTCAAAACGATCACTTCGGTATTCGCGACCGGCTTGCCCGTTTCGGCATCAGTAACCGTGCCCCGGATTTCGGCCGAGCCGGCCGCAAGCCCGGTGCCGGCTTGAAAGACCAGCGCCGACCAGAGTCCCAGAAATAGCACAGATGCCCAGCGTGACAGCCGGCTCCTCGAAACTGGTGACAAGAAAAAAGTTATGGATTGAACAAACTTTGAACTGGACATGACAATTCCTCCGGTACTTTAAAAAAGACGAGTTGATTGAATGAATTGCGGCAAAGTAATTAAGTAAATGCGCGGATACTTTAATATAAAGGCGATTTATTTAATGTCAAGCTCTAAATGTACGGTCGGATGGAAGTTTGTGGCGACCGCCAGCGGGCCGACCGGAAGAATCGCCTGCCAGCGGGGCGGAAGCCACCAGTTCCTCAAGCTGATAACGGCTATGGCAGAATTGAATCTCTAAAATAAAGGTCTGTAGCTGGCCGGATGGATTTAGTTGTCCTCTAAAGTCATTATAAGGAATGTTGGCAGACTACGGGCTTGAACAGAAAGCCGTTGCCATCGAACCAATAAAGACAAAAAATATCAGCCGTGAATCAGACGTATAGAACACAACATATAGTACGTATTTGAGTCAGATAGATAGCCCTATATTTTTTATTAATTTCCGGAAATAGTTTCTTTTTAGCAGAAACTACATTTAGCAACCAACGTGCCAGCAAGTAGGTCGATTCTGTAAGTTATTATATTTGATTAAGTTGCTAAGTAAAACTGGGGGGTATTTCTTCGGTGAAGATTGTCAGCATGTGAGACAGAAATGTCCCAACCTCGATTGCAGTAATTGTTGTAAAGCTTTGATTCCCTTGGTCTAAGGGACACAATGTCATTAATTTCTCAAAAGGTCCTGCGTCAGCCCATAATCCTTCATTTTACGAAATGAAGGAGCCGGCCGCAAACGTACTGCCTGCCGCTGGGCTGGTGCGGCTGCTTTAAGATCGCTGGCGGATTACGCTCAAAAAGTGAGTGGCCCGACGGGTGTCGGCGGATTTAAGCGATTAATCAATAATAGGTGGGCCGCCACTTATAACGTTTATTAGCTGAGAATGTTGATGAGTTGCAATATATATACTCACGGCTCTTGACATGGTTCCCCCCCCCAATAAAAAGCCCGCTTCGATTAGAGGCGGGCTTTAGGTTCTTATGCACGGGCCGGTGAGTCAGACCTTTTTGTCGATATTTTCGCCGATGAATTTTCGCATCTGCGCCACGCGATCCAGGAACTCCGGGGTGGGC
>JAZDIG010000230.1:0-2869 GCA_043805105.1 Candidatus Glassiibacteriota bacterium
CTTTATTTTAACGTAGAGACACATCCATAATTTCCATCAGCAGAATTCTGTCAGGCTCAGAAATTGACCTGGAATCCGGCTGTGACCCGCCCACGGATATCTTCCCCAGCGGGATATTCGCGGTAGCGGCTGTCGAACAGGTTGTAGGCTGCCAAATAGATATCGGCGTGCCCATCGAGGGCATTATAGGAGATCTTCGCATCGCAGCGGGCGCGGGACTCGGTTTCAATCGAGTTGTAAGACCCGGTGGGGTTCGGAACTTCCCACGTGGTTTTTCCCACGTAGCCCACTGAAAATGAAGTAGTTACGCGGCAGGGCAGCGAAAGGTAAGTCTTGAAATTTACTTTCTGGGTGGGCGGCTGCTGCTTACCCAGGACAGAATAGTGGTTGGTCAGCGACTGAAAACTATAGTTGGAGGAGAGCTTGATCCAGGGAGCCGGCAGCACGTCCACGGTCACTTCCAGGCCCCAGGCTTTGGCGCTGCCCAGATTGACGAACGACTGCACGGCGGGAAGCACGCTGGTATTCAGCTTACCCGGTTCGATATAGTCCTTAAAGCTGTAAGCGAACAGGTCAATTTCGCTGCGGAAATAATGGCGGGGGAAGAAGGTGTAGCCCAGCTCGTAGGTGGTGATCTTCTCCGCTTCCAGGTCGGAGGCGCCCTTCAGGGTAAAGCCGTATTCCGGCGGGTAGGGTGGAGGCGGCGGTACTGAAAGCTTGAAATAGCTGTCGGTAAAGCTCGGATTGCGGAAAGCCCGTCCCACCGAGGCGCGGAAAGTATGGCGGCCGGTGGGTGAATAGATCACGCTGCCCCTGGGGCTGAAATTGACACCCACCAGCGGGTGATGGTCGATCCGGGCCCCGGCCAGCAGGCTCACCTCCGGCACCGGCCGGTATTCGTCCTGAAAGTATACCGCGATCAGGTTCTGATGGTGGGACTGGTCGATGATGTTCGATTCGATAGTGTTGAAGCGGTAGGTCGCGCCGCCGATAAAAGTGTGCTGTTGGCCGATGTTGAAAGTGTTCTGGGCCTCGACGTCGAAAGTGTTGTAGAGAATGTCGACCGGCTTGGTGCCGGGGAAAAAAGCCTCGCCAGTCTCATCCCCGCGGTTCCAGAATGTCTGGAGGGTGAAAGTGCCCTTTTCGTAATTCATCTTGGCGTAGCTGGTAGTGGCGTCGAACTTGTTGTTCTCCAGGCGCACGAGCTGGTAAACCGAACCGTGGATCAACCCTCCCTCGGCAGACAGACGGGAATCATCGGAAAAACGATGTTCCACCAGCAGGTTGCCCAGCACGTTCTTTTCGAAATCCCGGCTCGGCTTGCCGAAACTGTCCATCTGCCGGCTGCCCAAAACCAGACGAAAGCCGGTATCGCCTTTACGGCCGCCGTACATGAAAGAAGTATAAAGGGTCGATTGTTCGCCGGTCCGCAGGTTTAAGTGGCTGCCGCCGATCTGGCGGGGATTTTTGGTGATGATGTTGATCACCCCGCTGAAGGCGTTGGCGCCGTAGAGGGCGGAGCTGGGACTGCGCACGATCTCGATCCGGTCGATCTGTTCCATCACGATCTGCAGCGCGGGCCAGATCACCCCGCCGAAGAAATCGAAGTAGGCGGAACGCCCGTCGATCAGGACCAGCATTTTGTTGGAGAGCAACTGGTTCAGCCCGCGGGCGTTGACTTCGAAATGCGAGCTGTTGACCGTGGCCACGTCGAGTCCGGGAACCAGGCTGAGCAGTTCCGGAATGTTGAGTGCGCCGCTGGCTTTTATCTCCTCGGCCGATATAACGGTCACCGTGGCGGGAGCCCGCTCGATATTCTGTTCGGTGCGACCGGCGGTAATCACGGTCTCGATCGGCTGGAAAATAAGCTCCTCGGTCAGTTCCGCCACCTGCTTGGAATACGACTCACCCCGAAGCCCCAAAACCAGGACGATCACCGCAGTCAGCACGCATCTTTTCACTCGCAAGAGTTCCATATGACCTGCCTCCTGATTCAGCTCTCAGCTCTCGACTGACTTTAGCGTTTTTAATATGAGGGCTACCTGCGGGGGCTTCAGGCCGCCGGGAATAAATCATTTCAAAACTCCCTCGAAAATTTGCCGCTTCGGCTGTCTCGGACCGGTCCCTCAAAAAACAGACCGACCTTCGACGACGCTTTTCACTTTTGCCAGCAAGTTTGTCTTGTTGATTGGTTTAGCCAGCATTTCCGCCACGCCCAACTGACGAAGCTCGTTGAAATCCTCCACACTTATCCGGCCGGAAACGACTATCACCGGCACCGCCATTTTCAGCTCCCGCATAGTCCGCAGCAGGTCCACTCCGCCGCCGCCCGGCATGTATAAATCGAGCAGAACCAGGTCCGGGTCTTCTTCAGCGATCGTCTTGATCACGGCCAGCGGCCGAGGCTCTTCGATCACGGTATAGCCGTTGATCCTGAGGATACTGCTGACGGCGCGTCTGAAATCGAGATCGTCATCCACCAGCAGGACCTTTGCCGAATCGATCTTCATCCGATAAGTCTCTCGACATGTTCGAGCAGAGATTTCTTGTCGAACGGCTTGAGCAGGTACTCGTCGGCGCCGTTGCGCAGCACCAGGTCGCGGTCGTAGGCCTCGGAATGCCCGGTGATAGCAAGAATTTTCATACCGCGGGTGATGTTCTCGTTCTGCCGCAGGCGCCGGCAGACTTCCAGGCCGTCTATCCTGGGCATGCGGATGTCCATGATCAACAGGTCGGGCTTGAAATCTCCGGCGGCGATGAGGGTTTCGTAGCCGTCCCTGGAGGTCTTCACCCGATAATTCTTGTCCTGGGCGCGCAGCAGGTAGCGGATTGCGTCCACCACCGAGCGGTCGTCATCGGCCACCAGTAT
>JAZDIG010000231.1:0-15578 GCA_043805105.1 Candidatus Glassiibacteriota bacterium
GCCGCAGCAGGTGCCGGTGGAAATCCGCGAAATGTCGCGCTGGCCGGATGGCTCGCTCTCCTGGGTGCACCTCGATTTTCAGATCAGTGTCGGGCCGAACGGGGAGCGCCGCCTGTTCCTCGAAAAAGGCATCCGGGAGCCCGTAGTATCGCATCTGGCCGTCGAGGACCTCCAGAACCAGTTCAGGGTTGCGACCGGAAAGATTCAGGTGGAGGTGCTCAAGCGCGGCTTCAACCTTTTCAACTGGGGGCGGGGGGCGGACGACAACGGTAATTACCGGCGGAGCCTGGTCCCGCCCCATCTGGCCGGGCTGGTGGCCTGGGCCGACAGTGTCGAATACCGGGCCGTCAACGATACGAGCTCATCGGCCGTGGTGGAAAGCCGGGGACCCATGAGGGTGGTGCTCAGGTGCGATGGCGACCTGAAAAGCCGGGAAGGCAAGGTACTGCTGCACTATATCTGCCGCCTCTACTTTTTCAACGATTCTCCTGTCGCGCGCCTGGCCTTCACCATTGAAAACCGGGACCCGGTGATCGGAAACCGGGTGGAGCTGGAGGGCCTGCACGTGGAGCTGCCCACAGTCATCCAGGGCCTCGGCTCGGGCTTCGACCTCGGCCGGAAGGAGCAGGACTACCAGGACGTTTTCGGCCAGGCCGCAGCGCTGGCTTTCGTCCAGGTGAACGATTCCCATCAGCTGTACTTCGGCAATGAGATGTCCTGGGAGCAAGGCCCGGCGCCCATCGAGGCCAAGTCCGACCGGATCGGCTGGGCCTCCCTCGGTTCGGCCGTCGGACAGGTGGGGGTAGGCCTGCGCTATTTCTGGCAGATGTGCCCCAGTGCGATCGTGCTGTACGCCCAGAATGGATTCATCCAGGTGGGGATCGTGCCGCGCCGGCTGCAGATCAAAGTGCCGGTCTATGCGGGAGTGGCCCGCACCCATTACCTCAGCTTCGCTTTCCTGGCCCAGGGCGATTCGGACCGGATGCGTTCGATGACGGCCAGCTGCCAGAAACCCTTGATCGCGGTCGCTCCCCCGGAGTACTACTGCGAACAAACCGGGATTTTCGGCAACCTGCCCAGCCGGAAGATGGACAATTTCCCGGGAGCTCAGCGCGAGATCGTACAGTACGTGGATGAAGAACTCGAACTCGGTCTCCAGCACATGCTCGAATGCATAGACAGCCGCACGGTGAACGGCACCACCCGCGACAGCTATGGCTGGCTCGAATGGGGCGACGGCCTGCATCACTCCTGGCAGCCGGGGGTCAACGAGCCGGGTAACCTGAGCTGGGACGACAATTATTACGACTTGCCGCACATGAGCCTGCTGGAGTTTGTCCGAACCGGCCGGCCTGACTGGTACGAATATTTCTTCACTCGCTCCAACCACCTGATGGACCTGCACATGTGCCATTTCGGCCCGAGCAGCGAGCTTACCGGCCGCAACCGCTACAACCCGGCCACCGAGCACGTGCGAATCGATCCGGAAAATTCCAGGGACTACACGAGCGCACCGGTCTATGTGTCCCCCAGCCAGAACCACTCCAAGACCCAGGGAATCTGGGACCGCTGGCTTTTGTGCGGGGACGAGCGGGCCCGGGACGTGGCCCTCGAGGGCCTGGCCTTCGCCGCCACCTTCGGCGCCTACAGCGATTTCAAGCAGCCGCGGGGAGCGGCCCATCAGGTCATGACCCTGATC
The DNA here is from genome assembly GCA_043805105.1 of Candidatus Glassiibacteriota bacterium. Classification (GTDB taxonomy): domain Bacteria; phylum Gemmatimonadota; class Glassbacteria; order GWA2-58-10; family GWA2-58-10; genus JAZDIG01. The sequence continues at coordinate 1,700 of JAZDIG010000231.1, forward strand.
TACGGCTACCGGATCACCGGCGACAAAAAATACCTGGAGGTGGCCCGCAGCACATTCGAGCTGTGGCTGGAGCACTTCCGCCAGACCGACCAAAAGTTCACGCTCGGCTATTTCATGGTCGGATTCCTGCTGGAGGCGTTCATCGATTATTACGAAGCGAGCGGGGATGAAAGGGTGGTCGAGTTCGAGCGCCAGGCTATCGACTGGATGAGGGCCAACCGGCCGGACGATAAATTCCCCAACCTGGCCCTGGGAGCCGGTTTCGTCGCCGCCAAACTGCACGACCCGAAATATACCGAAATCCAGAAAGAATACCTTCGCCAGTGGCATGGAGTGCAGAATAACGCGTTCAAGGATTTCGCCTCGAACGGCCGCAGCCTGGCGCGCTCGCTCTACTACCTGACTGATGAAGCCTGGCAGGGTGGGAAATAGCCTGGATTATTTCGAAAAAATCCTGGCCGTGCGATTTTTATGAGAAATCCCCCTCGATCCATATTCGGAGAAGGGGGAAGCGGTGAGGGCGCAGCAGGCTGCGCCCCTACACAGAACCGGACAAATACCGATTTCATGAATAATACAGGTTAGCAGGAGTACTGGAAATCAAGAGGGCGCACACGCGGGTGCGCCCCTACGGGAGGCAGGCCACAGGCCATAGAGAGCGTAGGGGCGGACCCCTGTGTCCACCCGAGGAGAGGGCGATAGTTGATTCATCACAATTGCTAAACCAGGTGATACCTTGCGGCTTGCCGCTGTATAGATCATTTTCATAAATCGTAACATGATACACAAGTTTATCTCAAGTATAGCTTTAAGCGCGGTCTTGCTGATTCAGGCCCCGGCTGACGCGGTGGAAGTGTTCGGCGGCCACCCTCGGCTGTTCTTCCGGGACAGCGCCTGGGGCGAACGCTCGATCACCACCGGTCAGCTTCGCAGCCGCGCCCGGGACCCTCGCTACGCCGCCTACGTCAACCGTCTCACCTACAGCAGCGCCAACCTCGCCCTCAAGGCCCTACTGCTGGACGATCCCGCCGCGGCCCGTGAATGTATCACCATGCTCGAACAAGGGTTCGAGTTCGACGGCACCACCACGGATGGCGAGCTGGTGATGTGGGCCGCCATGGCTTTCGACTGGCTCTATCCGAGCAGCGACTTTCCGGACGCCGACAAGCAGCTCGCGATCACCCGGATCGCCTCCGGCGCCAACTGGCTGATGAACCAGTACGAGGCCCAGGGAGCGCACGTCTTCCACACCCGAATGTACGCTTTCGCGGTGGGTACGGCCATGGCCGGGCTGGCCCTGAAAGGCCATCACCAGGATGCGGACAAATGGATCGCCTGGGCCGATTCGATCTTCACCAAGCATCTTTTCCCGGCCCGCCGGCTGCAGGCCGGCAGCGTGCACAACAGCCTGTCTTACGGCCGGCGCTACATCATGTGGCACTCGGGCCATTTCATGAGCGCCTGGTATTCGGCCACGGGCCAGGACAAGTGGAAGACTGTGCGGGACCAGCAGGACGACTGGGCCTGGCGGGAGGCGGAGTTCATCATGTACGGCCGTCAGCCCGACAGCCTGCTCGTGCGCTACGGCGACAGCTTCCGCCGCACCAGCGAACGGTACAGCTTCCGGGTGATCGGCGAGCGGGCGTTCGCCTACAATGAGCCGGTCGGCCGCAATTACCTGAACTATCTGTTCGAAACCCAGGCGGTGCAAAGGGACGACCGGGTGGTGGAGGAGGGCAACGCCTACAACGTTCTGCTCTGGTGGGACGCCGATAATGGCGGCACCACTTTCCGCAGCCTTCCAGAGCGCACCCTGTTCAGCCCGGACGGCACAGGGATGATGTTCTGGCGCACGGGCTGGGATCAGGGGGAGACCTTCATCTTTTTCAAGTGCGGGAACTATTTCGATGACCACGGGCATTTTGACCAGGGCCATCTGGAAGTGTTCCGGCACAAGCCCCTGTTGATCGAGGCCGGCTTCTACGATTCGTTCGGCGGTACTCACTGGACCAACTTCTTCCACAAAACTATCGCCCACAACTCGATCCTGGCGACTGACCCGGCCCGGGCTGGCGACGAGGGCGGGCAGAGGGTGTTCAGTAACCAGAGCGAAGCCACGCTCGAAAGCTACCTGGCCAACCCGGTCAACGAAACCGGGAACATTATCGACTACCGCGACAACCCGGCCTGGGCCTACGTCGCCGCTGAATTCTCAGCAGCCTACCCGGCCGGGGTGATGGAGCGGGTGGTGCGGGAAGTGGCCTGGGTAGCAGAACGCTATCTCGTGGTGGTGGACAACGTCCGTCTGGCGGATTCCTCCCTGAAGCCCAAGGTGCTCTGGCACTACCCCGTACGGCCATTGGTGGAACCGGGGCGTTTCACCGTGGCCGATGGCGGCGGCCGGGCCACGGTGACCGTGCTGGCCCCGGCCGGGGCGGTGATCGACACTGTGGCCGAATACCGGATCGGAACGGACTACTGGCCGCCGGCGAATCCTTTGCCCGAATACGGAGTGGGCCGGGTGGAAGTGAGCCTGCCTGCTACCGGCGCCAAAGACTACCGGTTCGTGGAAGTGATCGACGTGGCGGATGAGGGAGTAGCGCCGGGAGCAGTGACTCTGACTACAGATGACCAGTCAGGAACGACAACGGTGACTCTGCCGGTGGGTACGCTCACCCTGGCCGGGGAGCCGGATGCCCGCACGGAGGTGTCTTTCCGGCGCGCCAGCCTCGACCCGCCCGGCGACTACGATGGCAGCGGCGCGGTGGACGTCAAGGACGTGATCCGGCTCCTGCGCCTGGCCCGCGATGAACCGGCCAACTCGTTTATCGATTTCAACGGCGATGGGAAGTATTCGATATTGGATGCGCTGGCGCTGGTGGTGAGGATTGTCAAGGGGTGAGAGGATTAGATCCAGGGATGCGGCGTTTCCTGAAGGCAAATAAATTAGCTTTGTTGCACGTTCATTTCCTTGCCATAATTTTGTATATCTATATTTAACAGGTATTTATAAATGAATCATCATTGTTCATTTCCAATTCATTTCCCGGTCATATTTTCGAATTCCAGTAAGACACACCCCGCCCTGCTTCGCCCCGTACCGGGTACGGGACTGCGCAGGGCACCCCTGGAAGAGGGGACTGTCCCCGCCCGGCCACTCTGGCAGGGCTTCATTCGAGGTATTTATATCATATTAAGGTTATATCATATTAATAAATAAGAACTTACACCTTATAAGTTTTCTCTATTAAGAGGGGAGACAGGGGTGTGTCAGCATTTGCAGTTGAATACGGAAATTAAATGGAATATTATATGAATGTCTTAATCTAATAAGGAGTGGCTATGTCCACTTCCCAGGCCTGTTACCGCAAGCTCCCGCATTATAAGTACCAACTTGTGGAGGAGTGCAGGGTTCAAACCGAAATTGAACTGGAAAAAGATATCGAGACGGATTTTATCGCCTTGACCGTGGCCGGTGAGCTGACTGTCAAGAAAAAATACGCCTGGGACGGGCCGAGCGGGCCCACTATAGATACGAAGACGTTCATGCGGGGATCGCTGGTGCACGATGCGCTTTACCAACTGATGCGGGAGAATTTCATGGACTACCGGCAGTACCGGCCTTACGCGGATAAGCTATTGAAAGAAGTTTGTTTGAAAGATGGCATGAACCGGATTCGCGCCTGGTACGTTTACCAGGGGGTGCGGGTATTTGGGGAGAAAAGCGCAAGGCCGGGACCAAAGAAAGAGGATAAAATTATTTGTGCGCCGTGAAGCGGCAGGGGCGAAGCTTGTGTTCGCTTGGTTGTAATTTTTGTTGGTAGTATTTTATAATATAAAGGTGGTCGTTATGTTGATGAGGATTCTTTAAATTGAAAAACAAATTGTACTATCATGATAGCTTAGACTGAATTATGATTAAAAATTTAAAACAAATGAGTTAAGAAAAAATGCCAAATCAAAAGAGTATAACCATTGAACCTCCAGCATGTCTATCAAAAGTGCCGAAATCAGTCGTTCGCGCATTGGATGTATTTGGTGTATTGCAAGATGCACTGAGTTCCATAAAACATCCCAATATTTATGGACCGGTTATTGCGTTAGACATGATTGACTCTTACTACGATGCAGCTAAATTACAGCAAAAAAGAATAGAAAAAGCAAAGGCTTCAATACACAGATCAATTGCCCGTGCAATGCGTGTAAAAAAAAGAAGTAATCTATTCTCCGATGTTCATTTTTATATTATCTCATGGGCAAGGATATATAAGCTTGCCAAATCTATCAGGAATAAAACCAGATTTTGCAGAACAAGTAAAGTTTTACGACTGTACAATAAAATTCTTAAAAATCGAATTGATGCACGCGATCACTTGGAGCACCTCGAAGAGCGGCTTCCGGGTGGAGAGCACCTGAAAAAGCTTGATAATCCAAATGATTTAAGCAATATGTTTAACCAGTATTACACATACGGGGGATTTAGGATAGATGTTGGTCCTGAGAGTATAAAGCTTCTTAGGAAGTTCCGAGATGAATTATTTTTAGCCGTTTTATACGATTCGATTGAAATTTTAGATTCCAATGATCCAGACCGTCTTATATTTCTTTTAAAAAGGGCATCGAAAGAAGTATTAGATGCCCAGACGACTAGGCAAGTAAATAGAATGTTGAAAAGCAGAATGTAATTAGAGATTTAATTAGTACTGTGCAATAAGTTGCCAAATTTAACATTCCCTCAGCCTCCTCCACTCCTCCTCGAAATTCGGGGTAAACGTCCCCCTGCCAATTTCCTTTTCTATCTCCGCGCTACTCCAGAAGCGGCCATCGTCGATTTCGCTCGTTAGGAGCCGGAGCGGGCCTTCCCAGACGCAGCGGTAAGTCCGGACCATTTCGGTTTCGAAGTCAGTGCGCCAGAGGTAGCGGTAGAGGAATTTCAGGGCCACGCCGGTAATACCCAGCTCTTCCTCCATCTCGCGCACCGCGGCTGTCTCCTGGTTTTCGCCGCTGGTGACGTGGCCGCCCACGGAGGTGTCCCATTTGCCGGGCTGGGTTTCCTTGTCCAGGCCGCGGAGCTGGAGGAACAGTTCACTCCGGCTATTGAACACGTGCACGTGTATGCTGCGATGGATCAAGCCGGGGTTGCCGTGAACGTCGCTGCGCAGGGCGGTTCCGGTAACCCGGTCGTTTTCATCCACGATGTCGAATAGTTCTTCGGCCATAGTTTTCGAGACACTATAAGATTCGTTGTTCAGTATCACGGAGTACCGGGATATCGCGAATTACGGATAAAAAACAAATCCCCCTCGATCCCCCTTTTCCAAAGTGGGAGAGCCCAGCCCCGCCGGGCGACCGGCCGGTCGCCCCTACGAGAGACATTTCCCATTGCAGTGGCGCTCCGATTTTGTCGGGGCCGCGCCTGGAATCATGAGGGATTCACTCATGCATATTTATCAACAAACGGGCATGGCATGCCATGCCCCTACGAAAGACGGTGCCCATTATTGGGTTATAGTCCGTTTACCCTCAGGAGCAGCAAAGATAGGCCCGGAAACTGTGACTGTCAATCCGCTGACTTTAGCCTTGAACGCAGTCTCGGTCAGCCGTATCTTTCTGCCGGTGACCGGGTTCAAAATGACAGGACAAAGCGGATGAAAGTCTTTTTCAACACGTTCGGCTGCAAGACCAACCAGTACGACAGCGCCCTCTTGGGCCAGAGCCTGGAGCAGGCGGGGATCGAGCTGGCGGACGGTCCGGGAGCGGCGGACTGGGTGGTAGTCAATACCTGCGCGGTCACGCGCCGGGGCGAGGACAAGGCCTGCCAATGGGTGCGCAAGATCGGCCGCGAACACCCATCCGCCCGGATCGCGGTGGTGGGCTGTTCAGTGGAAACCAGCGCGGACCGGTTCCGGGAGATCGAGGGAGTGAAGCTGCTGTTGGGCACGGAAGAAAAATTCCGGCTGGGCGAAGTGCTGAACGACCTGACAGTGGAAGTGGAAAAAAATTCAGGAAATGACCGCGTGAATGTCGAACAGGCGGGCGCAGTCCGAGGTGTCGATTCGTTCAGCCAGGCGGCTGCCCTGACCCATCGCACGGACCGATCCCGGGCCTACGTCAAGATCCAGGACGGCTGCGACAACCGCTGCACTTACTGTATCGTGCCGTACGTGCGGGGCTCAAGCCGCAGCCGGCCGGCCGGACAGGTGGTCCAGGAGAGTCGGCTGCTGGAAGCCGAGGGCCACGGGGAGGCGGTCCTGACCGGGATCCATACAGGAGGCTGGGGCCGGGATTTGGTCCCGCCGGGAACGCTTTCGGGCCTGGTGGAAGCCATATTGGCCGAGACTGGCACGATCCGCCTGCGTCTCAGCAGTATCGACATCAACGAGATCGACTCCGCGCTGGTGGATCTGATGTGCGGCCATCCGCGGGTCTGCCGCCATCTGCACGTCCCTCTTCAGCACGGCAGCGACCGGATCCTCCAAGCGATGGGCCGGCGCTACAGTTCGGCCGAATATGCCGGCAAGCTGAAGAAAATAACCGACCGGATACCGCAGTTGGGCCTGGGCACGGACGTGATCGTGGGTTTTCCCGGGGAGGGGGAGGAGGAGTTCGAGGAATGTCGTCGGCTGATCGAATCCCTGCCGTTCACCTACCTGCACGTGTTTCCGTATTCCCCCAGGCCGGGTACTTCGGCAGCCAGGCTGGAGGGCCGGCCGCCGAAACCGGTAGTGCGTGAAAGGGTGAAAGTCCTGCGGGAGCTTTCCCAGGCAAAACATCAGCGGTTCCTGCACTCCCTGGCCGGAGCCGAACTATCGGTCCTGAAAGAATCAATCCTGGCCGGCGGGGTGACAGCAGCCCGGGCTGGCAACTACGTTCGGGTTTACCTGCGGGGCGCCTGCCCGGAAGGAGTGTTCCGGGCCCGGGCGGCCGAGGTCTGGCGCGACGGCGTGCGGGCGGAGATGCTGTGATGGAAAATATGAAAAAAGAAGCAAGCGGGCAGGCCCGGACATTTTTTGTGGAAACCTACGGCTGCCAGATGAATTTCAGCGATTCCGAGCTGGTGGAGGGCCTGCTGTCCACGGCCGGGCTGATTCCGGCCGGGTCGCTGGAGGAAGCGGACATAGTGCTGGTGAACACCTGCGGGGTGCGCGACCACGCCGAACAGCGGGTGATCGGCCGCCTGGGGCAGCTCCGGGCGCTCAAGGACGGCGCCCCCGGCAAGCTCCTGGGCGTGATCGGCTGCATGGCTCAGCGGATCGGCGAACAAATCCTCGAGCGCGCCCCCTGGGTCGACCTGGCGGTCGGGCCGGACAGCTACCGCCGGCTGCCCGAATTGATCGGCGAATTGTCCGCCGGCGGCGGCGTTCAACTGGCTCAGCTCGAATTCGATTCCGCGGAAACCTACGCCGACCTCCGGCCCCTGCGCCAGGACCCGGCCAGCGCCTGGGTGCCGATCACCCGCGGCTGCGACAACTACTGCACCTACTGTATCGTGCCCTACGTGCGGGGCCGCGAAAGGAGCGTGGACCCGGACACGGTGGAAGCCTGGGTCCGCCGGGAAGTGAAAACCGGCGCCGTGGAAGTGGTGCTCCTGGGCCAGAACGTCAATTCCTACCAGCACGGCGATATGGATTTCGCCGGCCTGCTCAGACGGCTCCAGGAAGTCGAGGGCCTGGCCTGGATCAGGTTCCTCACCAGCCACCCGCGCGACCTGTCGGATTCGATAATCCGCGCCATGGCCGAATGCAGCAAGGTCTGCGAGCACCTGCATCTGCCGGTGCAGTCCGGGTCGAACCGGGTGCTGGAGCGGATGAACCGTGGTTACAGCCGGGAATACTACCTGGAGCGTGTGGCCCGTCTGCGCGAGGCGATCCCCGGGATTGGCCTGACCACGGACGTGCTGGTCGGCTTTCCCGGCGAAACGGAAGAGGATTTCGCCCAAACCGTATCGCTGATGGAGGAAGTCGGGTTCGACTACGCTTTCACTTTCCGTTATTCGCCGCGGCCGGGAACTGTGGCCGAGCGCAGCGAGGATGACGTTCCGGACCGTGAAAAAGCCCGCCGGCTCGATACGGTAATCCAGCTTCAGCGCTCCCAGACCAGGGCCACCCTCGACCGGCTGACCGGCCAAGTGTTCGAGGTGCTGCCGATCAAGGAAGCCAAAACCGGCCGGGGCCGTCTGCAGGGGCGGACCCGCACTCATTTCGATATTTTTATCACCGCCCCCGTTTCCGCAATCGGCCGGGTGGCGAAGGCCAGGGTCACGGGCAACACCGGGATGAACCTGCTGGGAGAGCTGATCGAATAGCCGGCCGGTCCTTTTCAGCCGGAGGATAGTTGCAGGAACCCGATTTCAGCCGATCCGCACTCGCCGCCGGCAGGCTTCCCGCCTTCTGGTTCAGCCTGCTGGTCGCCGCCGGGATAACTTTCGGCCGGTATTCCGGCTTGTCGGCGGGGCTTTCCCTGACCCTGTTTTTTCTTCTTTTGCTGTTCTGCCTGCTTGCCTTTCTGCCGTTTCTGAAAAAACTGCCTGCAATCCGCACAATCCTGCTCTGCCTGGTTCTGGCTGCCGGCGGAACGGCCTTGTACAGCTTTCACCGGCATCTGACTCACGACCCCCTGGGTAATCCGCCGCCTTACGGCGTCCGAGCGGGCCTGGCCGGCAGAGTGGTCTGCCCGGTGTGGACCTCGCGGTCATTCGAATCCGGCGATAGGCTCCATTTTGAAATGGCGGTGACTGCGCTGAAAAGGCCCGGAGAAGATGCCTGGCGGAAGACCGATTTCCGGGCGCGGGTGACGATGCCTGTCGAAGGCGGGCCGGACGTCCGGGGATTCGAGCCATTGACCCTGACAGCCGTGATCGAGCCGGTTTCGGGTTACGCCAACCCCGGCGGTTTCGACTGGCGGGAGTACCAGTCGGCGCGGGGGATAATCGCGGAAGCGGAGGTCAAAAAAGGGGAGGACGTGTTTCTTCTGGCCCAGCCTTCCCGGCTGGATTACCTGAAAAGCCCCTCGCTCCTGGCCGGCAGGATCAGGGCCGGGGTGGTGGCGCTGCACGGCAGGCTGTACCCGGACGCTGAAGTCCGCGGCGTAGCGGATGCGCTCCTGGCCGGGGACCGGAACCGTATCGCCGCCGGTATCAGCGAGGCGTTCACGATCAGCGGCACGGTACACGTGCTGGTGGTGAGCGGACTGCATGTGGGAGTGATCGCCCTGGTCATTTTCTTCGTGCTTTCCCTCTTTTTCGGCAGGGGTTACCTGACTGCGCTGGTTACGGTGGCCGGGTTGATTCTGTTCGCCCTGGCGGCCGGCGGCCGGCCCTCGGTGGTCAGGGCCGCGCTGATGGGAGTCCTGGCGGTGATGGCCCTGCCGTTCCAGCGCACGCGCGTGCTTTTCAACTCGATCTCCTCCGCTTTCGCCCTGTCACTCCTCGTGCAGCCGGACTGGCTTTTCGATATCGGCTTCCAGCTTTCATTCGCCGCGGTGGCCGGGATCGGAGTGCTGGTGCCTCTTGCCGAACAGCGAATCGCCGGGGCGAAGTGGTGGCAGGGAACGGTCCGGCGCTGGCTGGTGCGGCTGGTGCTGGCGAGCGTTTCGGCCCAGCTTGCCATCACCCCCTTGGTGGCCTACTACTTCCAGCGGGTGACTCCGGTTTCTTTTCCGGCGAACCTGGTGGTGGTGCCGGCGGCGATGGCCAGCGTGACGGCGGGTTTCGCCGCGGATGTCCTGGCCTCGGTCTGGCTGCCGGCCGGGAAGGCGGCCGCCCTGGTCAGTTCTACCTTGATTCAGGCGATGCTGGAGGCGGCGAGGTTCTTTGCCGGGTTCGACTGGTCGAGCGTGGAAATTCCCTCTCCAGCCGTGGCCGACATTCTTTTCTTCTGGATCGCGGTTTATCTGGCCGCAGCCTGGTGGGCGGGAAAAACCGCCGGCGGATATTTTGCGCTGGCCTGCCTTCTCTGGTTGAACGTTCACTTCTGGAGCGACGCAATAGCCGGCGGCCGCGACCGGCTGACAGTGCGCTTCCTGGACCTGGGCCGGATGGAAGTCCCGGCCGCCGGTCTGGCGGACAGGACGATCCTGCTGGCCGACCCGGCCGGACGGATAACCGGGGCCGGCCGGACCGCTCATGAGGTAGCGGTGCCTTATATCCTGGATCAGGGCAGCCGCAGAATCGATTGTCTTCTGCTGCGCGGCCGGCAGCCATCGCTCTGGAGCTGGGCCTGGGAGGTTCTGCATCGGGTGCAGGTCGGCCGGGTCATAATCACTGGCCGGGAGGTTTACGGGCCGAACTGCCTGAGGCTGGTGAAGTATTGTATCGCCGGGAAAATCCCGTTGATGCTGGCCACTGCCGCCGACACGCTGGCTATCGGAAATGTCCGGCTCTATTTCCTCGGCGGAGGAACCGAAACGCCTGTCCTGCCCGTGGTCGAGCACCAGGGCCGGAAGTTTGTGCTGGCCGGCCAGCTCGAAGCGGCCGAACTGGTCCGGATTCTGGCCGGGACAGGCCCGATTGTCTGTACCGCGCTCGAATGGCCCGCTTTTCACCCGGCGAGGGCCGGCGGTCAGGCCGAGGCCCTGGCAGGCCTGATCAGTCCCGCGGCGATAGTTTGCGCAAGTGCTGCGGATGGGGCAGTTCGGTTAGCCCGGGGGCTGAAATACGAGACAGGCTTGAACGGAGCGGTGAGCTTCATTTCGTCTGGAAGCGGATTGGAGGTGAAAACTGCCGGCGGCGGAAAGTGAAGGGTGCGGCTCAGGCCTGGATACTCTGGATGGTGTATTCCGGGTGCTGGACCAGATTAATTTCGAACGTCTTATCCAGCGACTTGCCATCGGGGGTGGTGAGGATTCGCACAATCGGCCGATCGATGTTTTTGGGATCGTTTTTGACTACGACAGCGGTTTCTTTGGTATTGAGCAGAACCGTACTGGCGGCTGGATAGGGCGCGATATGGCTGATGAAGTGTTCGAGGCAGACCGGGTCGAAATGGGTGCCGCTGCCCAGCTTGAGGTATTCGAGGCCCACCAGCGGCGGCAGACGTTTCTTGTAAGCCCGGTCGGAAGTGAGCGAATCGTAGACGTCCGCCAGGGCGGTGTAGCGGCTGTAGTAATGAATCTTGTCGGAGGCCAGGGCGTTGGGATAACCGGCCCCGTTGTAATATTCATGGTGCTGGAGAGGGACGCTGGCGATCAGCGGCTTCATGCTCGACTTGTGCAGCAAAATCTCGTAGCCGATCTTGGTGTGCTTTTTCATAAAGGAGAATTCGTCCGGGGTGAGGCGGCCCTTTTTCTGGACGATTTCCAGCGGGATGTGGGCCTTACCGATATCGGCCAGCAGAGCGCCCATCGCCATGTCCCGCATGTCAATGGTGGAAAACTTGCCGACATTGGCGCCGCAGAGCACGGTGAGCACGCAGACGTTCACCGAATGCATGAAAGTGTAGTTGTCGAAGCTCTTCAGGTCGATCAGGTCCATGATCTGGTCGCCGGTGCCGGTGAGGTCATCGACGATTTTGTCCGCAATGCCGGTCACCCGGCCGCGGTCGAGAGATACCTTGTCGCTGCGCGTATCGGTCCCCCGCACCGATTCGAATGTATCGCTGATCGCGCTCACCGCCTCCATGCGGGTCCGGTCGGAAATCACATCTTTCACCTCGATGTCCTCGTATCCCTTCTCCTCGACGTAAACTGAAGTGTAGCCCATCTCCTTGAGCCGCCGCAGGTATCGCGAGGTGACCGGGACGCCGGCGCCGAGCAACAGCGTGCCTTTTTCGTTGTAAATCGGTCTGCCGAGTTTTTTCCCGGGTTCGAGAGCGTCCAAGGATATAAGTTTCATTTTTCCTCAACCAGGTTGCCTGCATTATAAAATGAACATTCAATTCTACAGCAGTATCTGCACATTTGTCAAGTTACAGCGTTGCCGGATTGCTGATTTGGCGTACTTCACGGCAGCCGGAGAGCATAAACGGGGAGAGGCTTTTTAATTGTCGAGCGGAGTAAGTGGATTTATATTAAGGATTTTAATTGCCTGTGAGACCCAAAACGGGGCTTTTTATGTCGCCGACTATCAAGCTGCTCGATGAAGACACGAAAAACCTGATTGCCGCCGGCGAGGTGGTCGAACGGCCGGCAGCGGTGGTCAAGGAGCTGGTCGAAAACGCCCTGGACGCCGGCGCCAGGCGGATCACCATCGAATGCGAAGGCGCGGGCAACCGGTTGATCCGGGTGATCGACGACGGCGCGGGGATGGACCCCGAGGACGCCCAGCTCGCTTTCTGCCGTCACGCCACCAGTAAAATCCGGTCGGCCGCCGACCTGCAAAAAATAGCCACCCTGGGTTTCCGCGGGGAAGCCCTCCCCAGTATCGCCTCGGTGAGCCGCTTCGAACTCGAAACCCGGAGCGCCGCCGGTGTCGAAGGGACCCTGATCGTGGTCGAGGGGGGGAGAGCGGTCGAGGTTTCAGCCGCCCCCCGGGCGGTCGGCACCACCGCCAGCGTGCGCAACCTTTTTTACAACGTGCCGGCCCGCCGCAAGTTCCTCAAGAGCGACCAGACCGAGCTGCGCCAGATTTCCCGCTGCGTGACCGCTATCGCCATCGCCCAGATCGAAACCGGTTTCAGGCTGGTGCACGAGGGCCGCGAGCTGATTGCGGTCAATCCCTGCGGTTCACTGGCCGAACGGGTGGAAGAGCTTTTCGGCGGCCGGCGGAAGGAAAATTACCTGCCGGTCTGTTACGAACGTGGAGCCTACGTGGTGGGCGGGCTCGTCTGTGCGCCGGATTCGGTGAGCGGATCGCGGCCGGAGCAGTACCTGTTCATCAACCGGCGACCGTTCCAGAGCCGAGCGGTGAGTCACGCCGTTCGTCAGGGCTACAGCAGCACTCTCCCGGAATCGGTTCAGCCCTCCTATTTTATCTTCTTCACTCTCGACCCCGCCGAGGTGGACGTAAACGTGCACCCGGCCAAGCTGGAAGTGCGTTTCCGCGATGAAGGGCTGGTTTATTCACTGGCCTACCGGGCGGTGCAGCAGGGGCTTGGGCAGGAAGGGGCTACGCCGAGTTTCCAGTCGGCGGCGGGAGGCAAACTGATTTCGGCCTCCGGAGTCCAGGGCGCGGGCAAGCCGCTTCGCGGCCGGATGGCGGACAGTCACCCGGCTGGATTAGCCTCCGCCGGCTACCAGACCTCTTTTCTCATGCCGGTGGCCCGGCCGGTTCCGGCTCAGGCGAAGTCCCCGGGCGGGGCGGCGCAGCCGTCATCCGCGGCCGAGCCGGCCGCGGAACCGGAACGCACTCTGCCGGCGGTTTGGCAGCTTCACGGCCGCTACATTTTCGCCCAGACCAGGACCGGCTGCCTGATTATCGACCAGCACGCCGCTCACGAGCGGGTGATTTACGAGCGGATCACCGGTGAGATGGCGGCGCGGGGGGTCAGCAGCCAGCGGCTGCTCTTTCCGGTCACGCTCGGCCTGAGCGCGGAGGAGCGGATCGCGGTGGATCAGTTCGAGCCGCTGCTGGAGCGCGCCGGGTTCGAAATCGAGCTCTACAGCGGCAATACCGTGGTGGTGAGGGCCGTGCCGGCTCTGGACAACCTGGGCGATGTCGACGGCTACTTCCGCGGACTGCTGGCCGATCTGTCCGCCGAGGATCAGGGGTCCACCGGCACGCGCCAGCAGGTGCTGGCCCGCAGCCTGGCCTGCCGGGCGGCGATCAAAAGCGGACAAGCCCTTTCGGTGCGCGAGATGGGCGAGCTGATCGACCAGCTCTTCGCCACCAGCCTGCCCTATGCGGACGTGCACGGGAGAAACACGATCGTCGAGCTGAAGCTGGATGAAATAAACCGGAGGTTCGGCAGAACGTGACAGGAGTGCTGGTGCTGGCCGGCCCGAC
>JAZDIG010000232.1:0-4065 GCA_043805105.1 Candidatus Glassiibacteriota bacterium
AGACATCGTAATCGAGCCGGGCCAGGCTCTGGATTACCTTATCGTCATAATTGACGTAGCCGAAGCCCAGAGTCTGGCCGTAAATGGCGACTACCGCCAGCACGATGACCGCCCAGGCGGCAACCATCAGCCGCCTGGAGCCTGATAGATTATTTTCGGGTAGTGACTGGGACATGCCGAGCCGACCTTCGCTGTTCCAAAAATCCCGGTTCGCTATCTGTTCATCCGCCGGAGCCTCGCCGCCGTCCGACCGGATTCGGCGGAGTCTCCAAGAGCGGCCTGGACCTCCGCCAGCGACCTAAGCACCGCCGGGTCCTTGCCGCCGGCCAGGGAATCGGCCACCCGGTAGTGAAAGAGCGCCCCGGCCAGGTTCCCGGCCCTCCGCAAAAGGTTCCCGCGGTTGTAATGGGCGTCCAGGTACCCCGGCTCCAGGGCAAGCGCCCTGAGATAAAGGGAATCCGCCGGCCGGTAGCTGCCGAGGCGTTCGTAGATCACGGCCTGGTTGTTGAACGCCCGGGCCAGAGTGGAATCCCTTTCGGCCATCGCCCGGAAGCAGCGGATCGCCAGTTCGGGCTGGTTCCCGGCAAAATAACGGGCGCCCATGAATTCGAGACCTCTCTGGTCCAGCTCGTCGAGCGGGTAGCGGCTGTAGATCGCCAGGGCTTCCTCTTCCCGGCCGTGGCCGGCATAGAGCGCGGCGAGGTCCAGGCGGGTGGTTCTGGTACGGATACCGGTCCCGAGTGCTTTCAGCAACAGGCTTTCCGCTTCCTCCACCCTCCCTGAGTTGGCAAGCACCCTGGCCAGCGCGATATAGTATTCGGGAGTTTCCGGCTCGCGCTCGATCGCCCGCTGGAAATAGTCAATCGCCTCCCGGCTCCGGCCCTGCACCAGACGCAGTTGAGCCAGCATACCTTGCGCCACCGGCGACTCCGGGTAGTATTCGAGCCAGGCGTCGATCACTTTTTCCGCTTCGACTGTATCGCGGTCCTCGACGTACATTCTGGCGAGCTGCGCCAGGAAATCCCTGTTTTTCGGGTTGAGCGCGCGGCCCAGCTTCAGGAGGTCGATGGCCTTGCGGCGGTCGTCCTTGCGCAGTAAAACCGAGACCGCTCCGAGAATCGCCTCGGTGTTCGGCCTCGCCTGTTCCAGCAGCGGCTTGTAAGTTCTGAGCGCATTGTCGTAATCGCCTGCCATCAGATAGCTGTGCCCCAGCCCGACCCGTCCCAGTGTCATCTCCGGATACAACGCCGACACTTTCTTCCAGGCGGTCACCCCGTCACTCCAGCAAGCGGTCTGCCGCCAGGCCACCAGCCCCAGCAGCAGCGTCGCGGCCAGAACCAGACCGGCGACTTTGTTCCGGTTGCCGGCGGATATGGCGTGAAGCCGGGCAGCAGCATAGCCGGCCAGGGCGCTGAACCCGATCGAGGAGAGGTAGTAGTAACGGTCGGCCCGCTCGATCACGATCGGTACGAGGTTGGCGTTGGGCAGCAGCGCCGCCACGAACCAGAAGAGAAAAAGCGCGTAGGGTCTTTTTCCCGCCAGCGAACGGCCGGCCCACGCCGCCAGTGCCGCCGCTCCGGCCAGATACAGGTAAATAGTAACGTCCCCTGCGCCGCTGAAACTGACTTCGGGGTAGCGGAGACAGAGGTTCACCGGCAGGAGCAGCTTAAAGAGGCTGAATACCAGCGCCCCGGCGACTTTTCCCACCCGGATGAGCCGAGCGCCGGAACTCGGGAAGATCTCGCCGGTCCTGGTGGTGGTGAAAGAGAAATAAACTCCGGCGGCAACAGCCGGCAGGAAAAGAACCGCGTACACAGCCAGTCTCCGCCCCGTCAGCAATTTTTCGCCTTCGTGCCTGCGGAAAAACCAGTCATAGGCCACCAGGACCAGCGGCAGGCTCACCGCCGAGGGCTTGGAGCCGAGGGCGAGGAAATAGGCCAGGATCGCCAGAACCAGATCGACCAGGGTCGGCCGTTCCCTGCGGCTGTAAAAGTAGAACGACAGCAGGTAGAAAAATCCCACCAGAACGTCCTTCTGACCGCTGACCCAGGCCACTGTTTCCACGTGTCCCGGATGGAGGGCGAAAACCGCGGTGGCCGTCACCACGGCGAAAAGTCTCTGCTCCAGGGGCCAGACTTCTCCCAACCCGGCGAACAGATTCAGCAGGCAGAGAAACAGGACGACGATAGTGGCGAGATAGAATCCCAGGGAGACGAGATGATAAGGATACCATTCGCCGCGGGCGCCGAAAGGCGCGAGCAGCGCGGTGACGGAGTTTCTCACCGGCTGATATGAACCGGAAAAGTCGGGAATCAGAATCGAGCGGAAAGTGTCGAACTCCAGCGACTCCTGGTAGTAGAGACTGCCGGTAAGCTGGTTGTCCCAGTTCACCGGGCCGTAGCCGAGTGAACGGACGTAAACCAGCCCGGTCAGAATCAGGATAAGGCCCAGATAAAGCCAGCCGGAGTTCCTAACGGTCATCGAACGCCACCGTAGATTATCAGTGAGTCGGGTTATCCAGCTTGTCGAGCGCGCTCTGGATTTTTTCGACGTATTCGGCCGTCTGCGGCCTGCCGGCGGCGAGCCGGCGGACTTCGCGCAGTTGTTCGGCGGCCGGTTCCCTTTGCCGCCGGTCGATATAAAACGCCGCCAGGTTGAAACGGGCTTCCAGGTAATTGCGGTCCAGTTCGAGGGCATCGAGCCAGGCGCGTTCGGCCGCCGGGAAATCGCCGGCGTCCTGCAGGGCCAGGCCGAGGTTGTTCAGGATTTCCGGCCGATTGGCCGTGTCCAGCGCCAGCGCCCGGCGGTAGGCTTCGACCGCCCCGGCCGCCTGTCCCGCCTGGTGGCGGGCCACTCCCAGCAGGGTCCAGGCCCGGAAATCGGCGCTGTCGAGAGCGGCCGCCCGCAGGAGCGACTGGACGGCCTGTGGGTTTCTCCCGGCAATCAACTGCAGGTTGCCCAAGGTGCGCCAGCCCGCGGTGTCGAGGGTGCCGGCCTGTGCGCCCCGCTCCAGCAGTCCGGCCGCCTGAACGGACAGGTTGGCCCTTTGGAGGCTGGAGGCCATCTTCAGCCACTGGCTGCCCTCGAAGTCCGGCGCGCCCAGCCTCACCGCCTCGGTGAAATCAGCCAGCGCCTGACGGTAATTCCCCCGCGCCAGAAGGACCATCGCGCGGTTGTAAAACCCTTTCCAGGCGAGGCCGTCGTCAAGCACCACCGTCCGGGTGAAAGATTCCAGGGCTACGGAATCCATCCCCGCCTCCGCGTATATGATTCCCCTTTTCAGCCAGACCTCGGCGCGGTCCGGCCGCAGAGCTGTCGCCCTTTCGACAGCCGTCACGGCTCGGGAAGTTTCACCCCGGTCCGCCAGCAGCGTGGCCAGGTTGGCCCAAGCGTCCCCGTAAGAGGGGTCGAGAGCGATCGAGCGCCGGTACAGCTCGATGGCCTTTTCGTTTTCACCGCGTCCGGCGCGGGCGAAGGCGAGGTTGAAAACGGCGAGGCTGTGTCCCGGATAGACCTCCACCACCCGCGACCAGAGGCTCACCGGGTCCCGCCAGTCCCGCTGACGCGCCAGTGTGATCGCGGCCATACCGATCGACGCCGCCAGCGCAAGCGGCATTGCCGCCCCCTTGATCTTCCCGCCCGCGTAATCCAGTAAGCGGACTGTACCGGAACCGGCGGCAAGGAAAATCCCCAATGCCGGAATGTATAAATAGCGGTCGGCCATCAGGGTGCTGATGGTCACCAGACCCGAGGTCGGCAGCAGGCCGGCGGCGAAAAAGACGAGCGCCAGCGCGCCCAGCCTTCCCCCTCCGGCCAGCCGGAAAAAGAGCCAGCCCGAGACGGCCAGGAAAACGAGCCAGGCCAGACCGGACTGGAGCGGTACCGACGGCGGCGCCTGCAGCGGATAGCGGCAACAGATGTTCACCGGAACCAACAGCTTCACCAGATAATGCCCCCAGAGGGCCGGCACGGTGAACAACCGCGAAACCAGCGGAATTTCCTGGGGCGATGTCCAGCGGACGGTCGAGACGAACAGCAGGTGGTAGCCGAGCGCCAGCGCGGGAA
>JAZDIG010000233.1:0-9575 GCA_043805105.1 Candidatus Glassiibacteriota bacterium
TTCAGGGACATGGGCTAACCTCATTGGGGCGAGGTTATGTAGAACGGAAGGGATATAGCAACTCAATCCGGGTGAGCCGGATTTGAGGTCAATTTTCAAAGAAAAGATGGATAGCGTAAATGGAATCTACGAGGAGGCGACCGGAAATGTCAAGAAAGGTGTCTTGAAACTATTAGAAAACAGCTATTGAACTTCAAAAACGTGGGACTGGTCTGCCCCCAAAAGCTGTACCACAAATTTCCACCAGTACCTTGTTGACCGCCGGCAAAGCTTGCCATTGAAAAGGGGAAAGGGCGCGTAATTTCTTACTTACTCTTTCTTTATAATGGCGGGCGGTGCGAGACGAGTTTAGGAAGTTTCTCATGGAAGCGGCCTGATTTAATCTCCGTATTTATCGGCTCGATTGTGCAGAGTGTTTCCTTAAGATCTGCACGCTTCCGGCAATCCAGGATTGCCGGATTAAGCCACAGAAGCTGTAGACTCAGGACTTTTATTAGGCATAGTTGGGAAAGGGCAGGCTGAAATCATCCCGGCTCAAGAAATATTGACATCAGATGAGAACGATGCTATCTTGTGTCTATAAATGTCCACACCAAGACTACTGAAGAAGAGAAAATTATGCAACTGCACGTTCGCGAAGTCGCCAGGATTTTGGACGTTTCCGAAAAGACTATTTATCGCTGGATCAAGCAGGGGGCAATCCCGGCCTACCGCGTTCAGGATCAGTACCGGATTCACCGCGCCGAGCTGCTGGAATGGGTGACTAAACGAAAGATGAAAGTTTCCGAGGAAATTTTTCAGGAGCCGGAAGCGGACGGCGAACAGCCCGGTCTGGCCTCCGCGCTGGAGGCCGGCGGTATTTTCTACCGGGTCGAGGGCCGCGATCGGGATACGGTGCTCCGCGAAGTAGTCGACTCGATGCGCCTGCCGGATGGAGTTGACCGTGGATTTCTTTATCAGATTATCCTGGCCCGTGAAAAAATGTGCACCACGGCGATAGGCGATGGCATTGCAATCCCGCATCCCAGAAGCCCGCTGGTGCTGCATGTGGCCCGGCCTTCAATCACGCTGAGTTTCCTCGAATATCCAGTCGAGTTCGGCGCTATCGACAACCAGCCTGTGCGCGTGCTCTTTACCCTGGTCAGTCCCACCGTGCGCGGGCACCTGGCCCTGCTTTCCCGTCTTTCCTTCGCGATCCACGATCCACATTTCAAACAGGTCATCCTGACTCCCGGTACAAGGGAGGAAATCCTCCGGGAAGCGCGGAGGCTGGACGAAATATTGGCCAACCGGGCGCCGAACGGCGAGAAACGGAACGTAGTGTAAGCGATGGGTCTTTTTGCGGGGTCTCTGTTCTGTCTGCTGGCTGGCGGCGGTCTGGCGCTGGTTTTCGGGCGCTCAAGGCTCTGGTCTTCGCGTTTCGGCGTAACCGGCGCTCTGTTGGGCAGCCTGTTCGGTCTGGCCGCTGCGCTGCGTGGCCTCGGTCCCGGCCAACCCTGGCAATTTCGCCTCGCCTGGTCTATACCCGGCGGATCATTGAATTTCGGCTTGGACCCCCTTTCCGCATTCTTTCTGCTCACACTTTTTCTGATCTCCGGCCTGACCTCTATCTTTGGCAGTAAATACCTCGAGGCTCACGCTGAACACAAAAATCCCGGCGTTTCCTGGTTTTATTTCAATGTGCTGGTGGCCAGCATGGCGGTCGTGTTTACGGCCCGCAATGCTTTGCTTTTCCTGGTTTCGTGGGAAATCATGGCGGTAAGTTCGTTTTTCCTGGTCACTTTCGAGCATGAAGACCCCCGGGTGCGGGAGGCAGGCTTCACCTATCTGGTGGCTACCCACCTGGGCACGGCTTTCCTGGTTCTGTTTTTTATCCTGCTGGGGCAGCAGGCCGGCTCTTTCGAATTCGAGGACATGGCCGCGGCAGGAGTTGGGAGTACCGGACTGCTGTTCCTGCTGGCGCTGGTGGGCTTTGGCTCAAAGGCCGGTATCGTACCCTTCCATGTCTGGCTTCCGGAAGCCCACCCGTCGGCACCCAGTCACGTTTCGGCGCTGATGTCGGGAGTGATGATCAAGACCGGGATCTACGGCCTTCTCCGGGCAATCGTCTTTCTCGGCCCTCCTCCCCCCTGGTGGGGCTGGTGCCTGGTGGGGATCGGGCTGAGTTCGGGTATTCTGGGCGTGCTGTTCGCCCTGGCCCAGCACGACCTCAAGCGCCTCCTGGCTTATCACAGCGTGGAGAATATCGGCATTATCTTCCTCGGACTGGGCCTGGGTTTATTGGGCTGGCAGGCGGGTGCGATGCCGCTGGCTGTCGCCGGATTCGCCGGAGCCCTGTTTCACGTCCTGAACCATGCTGTTTTCAAGGGATTGCTCTTTCTGGATGCCGGAGTGGTGCTGCAAGCCGTCGGCCGGCGGAACCTGGATTCGCTGGGCGGCCTCTACCGGCGCATGCCCTGGACCGGCCTGAGTTTCCTGGTGGGGGCGGTGGCGATTACAGGACTGCCGCCGCTCAATGGCTTTATCAGCGAGTTTCTGATTTTCCGAGCCGGCCTGGCGGGCGCGATACTTCCGCTCAGAACCGTCACCATCACGGCTTCACTGGTTATCGGCGGGCTGGCCCTGATCGGCGGTCTGGCCGCAGCTTGTTTCGCCAAGTCTTTCGGAATCATTTTTCTGGGTGAGCCGCGCGGCGCCGTATACGCTGACATTCACGACCCTGGCCCGGCGATGCGCCTGCCGCTGCTGGTCCTGGCCGGCCTCTGCCTGGCCCTCGGACTGTCTGCACCGTGGCTGCTGAGCTTTCTCGGCCCGGTGATTTCCACAATAACCGGTTTTGACCCGAAGGTCGTGCGCGAGCCGCTGGCCGCCACCAGTGCAATACTGGTATACGTAAGTGCGACATCGGCCGTGGTTCTGGCGCTTTCCGCCGGGTTTTTCCTGTTGCGGAGAAGGCTGTTGGCCAGGCGCAGAGTCGGGCTGGCGGTCACCTGGGACTGCGGCTACGCCGCTCCCTCGCCGCGCATGCAGTACACCGGCTCATCTTTTGTCCGGCCGCTCACTGCGCTTTTCCAGCCGTTGCTGGCCGGCCGGACGCAATTCTCTGCTCCGGATGAGATTTTCCCGCGGAGAGGGACCGGGCTGGTCACGCATGTCCCTGACCTGTTCCGGAACTATCTGTACGATCCACTGTTTCGCGGGATCAGCCGGGTCGCCGGCCAGTTTCAGAGACTTCAGCACGGAAACATTCATCTCTACGTGCTCTACATCGCCGCCACTCTTTTTGTCCTTCTGATCTGGAAACTGGGAGTGGGCCTGTGAGCTTAAGCGGCATAATCAGTTTGACACTGGCACTGGTGCTTTGCCCGCTGCTGATCGGGGTAATCAACCGGATCAAGGCCTTTTTCGCCGGCCGGCGCGGGGTTCCGCTTTTGCAGCTTTACTACGACCTTGCGAAACTTCTGCGCAAAGGCGCGGTCTACAGCCTGACCTCCACCTGGCTGCTGCGGGCCGGTCCGGCCGTGGGACTGGCCTGTGTGCTGGCAGCCGCGGCCCTGGCCCCTCTCGGCGGGGGCGGCACTCTGGTCGGCTTCGAGGGCGACCTGATCCTGTTCGCCGGCCTGCTGGCGCTGATGCGATTCTTTACCGTGCTTGCCGCCCTG
Organism: Candidatus Glassiibacteriota bacterium; assembly: GCA_043805105.1. Classification (GTDB taxonomy): domain Bacteria; phylum Gemmatimonadota; class Glassbacteria; order GWA2-58-10; family GWA2-58-10; genus JAZDIG01. The sequence continues at coordinate 3,663 of JAZDIG010000233.1, forward strand.
GACACCGGTTCCAGTTTCGAGGGAATGGGAGCCAGCCGCGAAGTGCAGTTTTCCGCCCTGGCCGAACCGGCGCTGCTGCTGGGGCTGACTGTCCTGGCCACCGGCACCGGCAGCCTGTCTCTGAATTCGATATACAGCCGCCTGGGTGCGGAGTTATGGGGCAAAGCCGCTCCGGCGCTGGTGCTGACCGCACTGGCTTTTTCCGTGGTCTTTTTGACCGAAAATGCGCGTATCCCGGTGGACGATCCCAATACCCACCTCGAGCTGACCATGATCCACGAGGTGATGGTCCTGGATCACAGCGGCCCAGATTTCGCTTTCATCCAGTTCGCCGCTGCGCTCAAGCTCTGGGTGCTGGGCAGCCTGATTGTGGGGGTGCTGGCACCGGTGCACAGCGGCCTGCTCTGGCTCGACTGCCTGGCCGCTCTCGGCGGGATGCTGGTTCTGGCCGTGAGTGTAGGCGTGGTCGAATCCTCGATGGCGCGGCTGCGCCTGATTAACGTCCCCCGTCTTCTGCTGGGCGCGGTTGTTCTGACGGTCCTGGCGCTGATCCTGATACTGAGGTAAGAATCATGACTATCCTGCTGGAGGGGGTGACGGTTCTGGTGCTGGTGACCAACCTCCTGCTGCTCTCTTCGAGCCGGCTGAATTACTGCATCCGGGTAGTTGCGGCTCAGGGAGCGCTTGTCGGCCTGCTTCCGCTGCTGATGCACTTCAATGAGTTGGCGGCGCGGGTACTGATGATTTCCCTGGCCGGGATGGTGCTCAAGCTGCTGGTGTTCCCCTGGCTGCTGCTGCGGGCCATGCGGGGAGTTGACGTACGGCGGGAAATGGAGCCTTACGTAGGCTATTCTCTTTCACTACTGTCCGGCGTCGGTATGCTGATTGTCTCTTTCTGGATCGGCTCCCGATTGCCTCTGGCCATCCCCGGCCTCCGGCACTTGGTGCTGCCAATGGCCTTTTTCAACATTTTCACCGGCCTGTTCCTGCTGGTCGGCCGCAGGAAAGCCCTGACTCAGGTGTTAGGCTATTTGGTAATGGAGAACGGGATCTACATTTTCGGCGCGGCCGTAGTTCTGGAGGCCCCGCTGATGGTGGAGCTGGGTGTCCTGCTGGATGTGTTCATGCTCGTCTTCGTCCTGGGCATCATCATTTTCCACATCAGCCGTGATTTCGACCACCTGGACATTGACCGCCTCAGTGCGCTGAAAGACTGGCACGGCGCAGAAGATGAGCCGGCGGCCTTTGCACCGGAACATTCCCGGGAAAGCTGAACCATGTTGATTGCCCTGTTTATGACGCCGGCCCTGGCCGGCCTGCTGGCCCTCATCGTACACCGCGACTCTCTGCGCAGGGCGCTGCTGCTGGCGGTTGCATTCTGCCACCTGACTTTGACCGCCACCGTTTGGTTCAAGCCGCCGGTATCCTCGCCCTCGGAGTTCCTGGGGTTGGACCCCCTGGGTCTGCTGTTTCTCAGCATCGTGAGCCTGCTTTTTGTGTTTTCGGCCGTGTATGCCGCCGGCTACCTAAAACGGGTGAGTGATTCGACCCAGCCGGACATCCTCCAGGGCACCTTCTTCGCCCGGTCGGCGGAAGCTGTTTTCACCTGTTGCCTGCTCGAATTCCTGGCCACGATGACTCTGGTGACGCTCAGTCAGCATTTCGGCCTGCTCTGGGTGGCGGTGGAGGCCACCACCCTGGTCAGCGCTCCGCTGATTTATTTTCACCGTAATCTCCGCTCACTCGAAGCTACCTGGAAATACCTGATTCTGTGTTCGGTGGGTATCGCCATTGCCCTGCTGGGGAATTTCTTTCTGGCCGTGGCAGCCACGGACCACGGCGGCCGTGGAGTGCCGCTGGTTCTCCGGCACCTGTTGGCCCACGCCGGTGAACTCCACACTCAATGGCTCAAGGCGGCTTTTCTGCTTTTCCTGGTAGGCTACGGCACCAAGATGGGTCTGGCCCCCATGCACTCGTGGCTGCCGGATGCCCACAGCGAATCTCCCTCGTTTGTATCGATGCTGCTTTCAGGCGCGTTGCTCAACTGCGCCTTCCTGGGGCTGCTGCGTATCTTCCAGGTCTGTGATGCCGCCGGACAGGGCCAGTTTGCCCGGGACCTGCTGGTTCTTTTCGGCTTCGTCTCCCTGGCGACCGCTGCGGTTTTCATCCTGCGCCAGTCGGAATACAAGCGGATGCTGGCATACTCCAGCGTGGAGCATATGGGAATCCTGAGTCTCGGCGTGGGTTTCGGCGGAGCGGGAGTGTTCGGGGCGCTACTGCACTCGGTCAACCATTCCCTGACCAAGGGGATGCTTTTTCTGGTGGCGGGCAATCTCCTTAGCGCTTACCGGACCCGCAATATCGGCGAGGTCAGAGGTGTCCTGCATGTCCTGCCGTATTCCGGAGCGCTCTGGCTGGCTGGATTTCTGGCGATCACCGGAACCCCGCCTTTCGGGCTTTTTATCAGTGAATTCACCATCCTGCGCTCCGTGGTTTCCGCAGGCAGCCTGTTGGCGGCCGCAATTTATCTGGCCCTGCTGGGGATGATCTTTGCCGGCATGGCCGCCAGCGTACTGAACATGGCCCAGGGGAACGCCGGTCTCGAGAGGGCCTCCGGCGCCATTAGTGAGCCGGCCAGCTCCGTGATACCACCCCTGCTGCTGGGAGCGCTGACCCTGATGTTGGGCCTCTATTGCCCCGCAGCTCTGACAGAAAAGCTGCAACAGGCGGCCCGCCTGCTGGGAGGATTCTGATGTCGAGCCTGGAGGGCGTGCGGCTCTTGAACGGCCAGGTGATGGCCTGCGCCTCGATCCAGGAAAGCGAAATGACGGACTTCCGCGAGGCGGTGCTGGTCAACCTCGAAAACGGGGCTCGCCTCAGTGCCTTTTTCGGCCAGCCGCTGACAGATGACACGGTAAAACTTTGGGCAATTCTGGCCCGCCCCCGGCAGGGGGACCTGGTGTTATTCACCTCCCGCGCAGATCAATCCTACCCCGCCCTGACTCCGGATTGCCCTCAGGCGCATCTGTTCGAGCGCGAGCTGGCCGAGCAGTGGGGAATAGTTCCGGAAGGCCACCCTTGGCTCAAGCCGGTCCGCTTCCAGGCTCCTTACCGGGAGACGGGCCAGCAGTCGGCATTTTGTCCGCCTGCGGAAACTATCGGGATAACCGATTTTTTCCGCATCGAGGGCGAGGAGGTCCACGAGGTGGCGGTGGGCCCGGTGCACGCCGGGATTATCGAGCCGGGCCATTTCCGCTTCCAGTGCAGTGGCGAGGAAGTGCTGCACCTGGAGATTTCGCTTGGTTATCAGCATCGGGGAGTCGAGCGCGCCCTTTGCGGCGGACCGGACAAGCGCACTGTCCACTATATGGAGACTCTGGCCGGGGATTCGACCGTGGGCCATGCCACTGCTTACGCCCAGGCGCTGGAGGCGCTCTGCGGCTGCCGGCCCGGAGTGCGCGCCCAGACACTGCGTGCCGTGGCGCTGGAGCTGGAGCGGATGGCCAACCACACCGGAGACCTGAGCGCCCTGGCCGGTGACGTGGGTTACCTGCCGACCGCCTCGTTCTGCGGACGCCTGCGCGGCGATATCCTCAACCTGACCGCTCTGGTCTGCGGCAACCGATTCGGCCGCGGCTGGGTCAGGCCCGGCGGCTCAGCCTTCGATGTCGATCCCCCCCTGGTGGAAACAATCCTCGAGCTCCTGGAAAAAGTGATGAAAGACCTTGCCGGGGCGGTCGGCCTGCTCTGGGACACCCCCTCGGTCATGGCTCGCTTCGAGGGAATCGGGGTACTGTCACGCGCGCAGGGGGAAGAACTGGGCCTGGTCGGGCCGGCCGCGCGGGCCTGCGGGCTGCCGCGGGACGTGCGCTTCGAACTGCCCGCGGGCAAGTACCGTTTTTCCCAGATACCGCTTTCAACCTGGTCCAGCGGCGATGTATTCGCCAGGGCCTGGGTGCGCTGGCTGGAACTGCAAAGCTCGGCCGAATTTATCCGTACCGAACTCGAATCACTGCAGCCCGAACCCGTGCAGAATGCGTTGAGTGAACCTGCGCCTTCATCTCTGGCTGTCTCGCTGGTGGAAGGCTGGCGCGGAGAAATCTGCCACGTGGCCCTTACCGATGAGCTGGGCCGTTTCAGCCGCTACAAGGTGGTAGACCCATCGTTCCATAACTGGATGGGGCTGGCCTTGGCGCTGCGCGGAGAACAGATCTCGGATTTCCCGCTCTGCAACAAGAGTTTCAACTTGTCCTATTGCGGGCATGACCTCTGAGGAGAATGGATGTTCAAGGCATTGCTCGAAAGATTGCGGCAGGGACACCGGAGGTTTCCGTTTCTGAAACAGCAGCCGGTTCTGCCGGAGCGTTTCCGCGGCCGGCCGACTCTGAAGGCTGCCAAGTGCCCGGACTGCGATGGGTCCTGCGTTTCAGCCTGTCCCACCGGCGCTCTCGCCAGAAATGGAAACGAATTGACTCTGGACCTCGGGCGTTGCCTGTTCTGCGCGGAATGCAGCCATGCCTGTCCCAAGGGAGCGATCGAATTCACCCGGGATTATCGCCTGGCGGTGCGCAGCCGGGATGACCTGGTGCTGCGGGACAATAGCCTGCATCTGGCCGAGGCGCTGGATCGAAAGGCGAGACGGCTGTTCGGCCGCTCGCTGAAGCTGCGCCAGGTTAGCGCCGGCGGCTGCAGCGCCTGTGAGGCGGATGTCAACGTGCTCAACACACTGACCTACGACCTCGGCAGCTACGGCATTCAGTTCGTCGCCTCCCCCCGTCACGCGGACGGCCTCCTGGTCACCGGCCCGGTGACAGCCAACATGCGCCTGGCCCTGGAAAAGACCTACCAGGCCGTGCCCGACCCCAAGATTGTCATCGCGGTCGGCGCCTGTGCCATCTCCGGTGGTCCGTACCGCGACCATCCTGAGACTTCCAATGGAGTCGATGCAGTACTGCCAGTCGATCTTTACATTCCCGGTTGCCCGCCTCACCCCTGGACCATCCTGGATGGTCTGTTGCGCCTGCTGGGCCGGATTCGCTGACCGGCTTCACAAGTTCTGCTTCTATCTTACCTTTGGATTACCCGATTCCAATTCGAGAGGCCGGGCCAGACGAGACTTGAACTTTGGTCACGAATGGGCGAATGGTGCCGAAGGTGAACGGAACCTTGCAAAATACGAAAGCCCTAAACCATTACGGTTTAGGGCTTTATCTATCACTGGTGCCGAGGGACGGAATTGAACCGCCGACACGGGGATTTTCAGTCCCCTGCTCTACCAACTGAGCTACCTCGGCTTCTAACTCGTATTACCTTATACTGTAGCTCTGAATTACACACCCCGCCCCGGCAAGCCGGGGCACCCCTCTCGAGAGGGGAATTAACTCACCGCCGGTCTTTGCTTTAATCTCAGGATTGAATTTTCTCCAGAAAGTCTCCTCTAGCAAGAGGGGAAACAGGGGCGTGTCAGTTTTTTCAGTTCAATACGAAAATTACTCGGAAAATTTTATGAATAATCCGGGCTAATACGGCTGTCCTGCCAATGCAACGCTGAATATAAACGGACAGCCTCTTTTGTCAATAAGCCTGTTTGAAAATTGTTTGCATATCACTGGCTTTCAAAAGGATGGAAGACTCTGCTATTTATCTGTCAGGGGCAGGGCCAGTTGCGTCGGATACTTCCAGGCGTTAAATTGGAATAAAACGTAGATTATCGCTTGACCCATACTGCATAGCACTGCATATATAGATAGAGGACGGATCGTCCTTGATTTACTAATTTGTTGCGGCACAAGTATCTTCCGGAGGTGAACGATGCGTGGGCGCGTAAAATGGTACAACGACGTGAAAGGCTACGGATTCATCCAGCAGGAGGACGGCGTGGACGTCTTCGTCCATTATTCCGTTATCGAAGTC
>JAZDIG010000234.1:0-14638 GCA_043805105.1 Candidatus Glassiibacteriota bacterium
ATCCAGATCGATGGGCTTGCCGAGCGTATGCGGCAGGAAATCACGCTGAACCCGAACATTATCGCCGCGGTCAAAACTCATCCGGACGCCGAATACAACATGATGATCCAGGTGCTCGACGAGTTGCAGGAGGCGGGAGCCAGTCGAATTTCCCTGCAGATGCTGGAACGCTGATTGCGTCGAGGTCTTTCAGAACTGTAATACATCCTTTCTGGCTCGGTTCACTACCGGATACGTCGGTTGAAAGGAGTTTAAGTTGGCCGTACAAGCCAAAAAAATGGGGAGGTTGAAAAAGAAGGCCAGCGCCGGCTGTGACATTCCCACTGCATCGCAGGCGGATATCGCTTTCCTGCTGCTGATCTTCTTTATGGTCTCAACCACTTTTCGCAAGGAAAGCGCGCTGAAAATCGCTTGGCCGGAAGCCAGAGCGCTCAAGAAAACCGAGTTCAAAAGCAAGAACATAATCCATATCTGGGTGAACAAAAACGATGAGAGTACCCCGGGTATCAACGAGGAAGGCTGGGTCTATGTAGACGACGTGGCCTATAATACATCCGACCCGGCTGCCCAGAGCGCTCTCGTGGAAAAACTCCGCATGGAAGCCGTCGATCGTAAGGGCAGGATTCTGATCGCTTTCCGGGCCGACAGGAACATTCCCTACCGCAAAATCGACCTGGCTCTCGAAATGTTGAAACAGGCAAACACCGTTCAGGTGATGTTCGCGACTAACCTGGAACGAAATGCTCTCGACCTTTCGAGATAGGAGGACTTAACAATGGCTGATAAGGCTACTGAAAAAAAGGCACCGTCTCCAGCGTCCTCCCTGAAAGAAAGCGCTAATTTTATCTTCAAAAGAAAATACGGGAAGTTTTTCGGGGCGGCGCTTACCATCTCGTTTCTCTCCCACCTGATTTTCATCCTGTCGATGCCGACGCTGAGTGCAGAGATACAGTTCCGGGATGAAAGCGCCATGGAGAGTATCGAGCTGCCGCCCGAGGTGGTGATCCCGCCGCCGCCCAAAGCGCTGACCAAGCCGGCAATCCCGATGGAAGCCGAAGAGGAGCTCGACGAGGACATCACTATCGACGAGACCACCCCGCCGCCGCCCGACCTGATTCCCGAAATGCCGCAAGTCGAGGCGCAGGGGGAAGCGGAAGAGTTCCTCATGGTGGCCGAAGTGATGCCCAAGTTCAAGTTTGTGCCGCCGCAGCCCAAGATGCCGCAGTACATCGCCCGCGCGCGCGTGGAAGTCTCGACCAAAATCGAGTTCTTCGTCACCAAGACCGGCGACGTCGATGCCACCCGGACCAAGATCGCGGTCTCCAGCGGCTACCCCGAACTGGATCAGATCGCAGTGGAATGGGCCAAGCAGATCAAGTTCCACCCCGCCCTCAACCGCGGCGAACCCGTGGCCGTCAGGGTGGCGGTACCCATCAAATGGGTCTCCAAGTAAGCTGACGTTTTTGCTTAGGCGTAAAGGGGCTTTCCCGAAGGGGCGGCCCCTTTTTCTTTTCCTCTCCGGTTTGAAGTCGACTCAATCCATCTCCCCCCGGACTTGACACTCCCTCGGCCGCAGGCATACAATATACCACAGTAAAGGGCGATGCGACCCGGGACGATGGTGAAACCGGACCTCTCGAGGATAAATGAAACGCTTCTCTGGCTTGCTGACCGCCTTGTTTTTCCTGCCGGCGACCATCCACTCGCAGACTACGGGCAAGATCGAGGGCACGGTCACAGACAGCGCCAACGGCCAGCCCATCGCCGGCGTTCAGGTCACGGTGGACGGCACCACCCTGGGCAACCTCACCAACGCCCAGGGCCACTACTTCGTGCTCAACGCGCCGCCGGGACTGCGCTCGCTGCGGTACGCCTATACCGGCTACGCCCAGGCCGTGGTGGAAAACGTACGCATCCAGGCCGGCCATACCGTCACGGTGGACGCGGTCATGCAGATGGCCACGATCGAGCTGGAGATGATCGTGTTCGAGGGCGAGACCGAGCCTATGATGCCGCGGGACAACGTGCAGACTAAACAGCGGGTCCCGAGCGATTTTTCCGAGTCGATGCCGGTCAACACGCTGAACGACGCCCTGGCCCTGAACGCCGGCGTGGTGCAGAACGATGCCGGCAAGTTCAGTATCCGAGGAGGCCGGCTGGGCACGGAGGCGATTTACATCGACGGCATCCTGGTCCGCGCGTTCAGCGAACAGGCCTACCTCAGCGGTAAAATCACCAGTGACAACAGTCCCCTGGTGGTGGGCAAGAATGCGGTCGAAGAAATCAACGTGATCACCGGCGGGTTCAACGCCGAATACGGCCAGGCCCAGTCCGGAGTGGTGAACATCATCTCCCGCGAGGGCGCCGAACGGCTGAGCGGTTCGGTGCAGGTGATCAGCGACGGAATCATGCCCCGCCAGAGCGACTACGGCTACAACGAGCTGTCGACGAGCCTGTCGGTGCCGGTGCCGGGGTTGCCCGGATTTTCGAGCATTTTTCTTTCCGCCGAGCTAACCGGCATGGCCGACATCTCGCCGTCCTGGCACGGCGGCGGCGGGGAGGGGGGGTTCCACGGGATCGACGAGCGTTTCCTGGGCCGGCTCAACGGCTACCTCGACCAGCTCGGCCTCTTCGACCCCAATTCGGTGACCACCCGCAAGATAGGCGTACTGGACGCCAACTGGCTGGAGGACGGCATCCAGAGGCTCGACCGCTTCGACTTCGCCAACATCCTCTGGAGTGACGCCGGCGGGGACGGCCTGCCCGATACGCGCACCGTCGTGCCGGGCGACCGCTGGAGCTCGGACGGCCGCACGGTCGACAGCGATGGAGTCTACGCCAGCCCGAATCCGGTGCGGCTTCCCGGCAACAGCGGAGATGTCACCTCGCTTTCCGGCAAATTCACCTGGTACGCCAGACAGGGTCTCAAGCTGCTGGCCAACCACATGCGCAGCCGCAACCAGGCTCTCTACTACGGGCACGAAAACATTTTCAACTCTCCCGGGCGGCGCAATTCCGGAGAGCGGGTCGAGACCGCCAGCACCATACTGGGCGCGGACCTCACCCTCGACCAGACTGCCGAAACCAGCAGCAACCTGATCCTGCGCGCCAGTTTTTACCTGAACCGCCAGCACGGGGGCGCTCTGAGCGCCTCCAGCTACGGCCGCTCGACCTGGGGCGGCTGGGGCATGTCGAACCTGAGCTTTATCGACGAGGGGCGTACCGGGATAGACGAATTCCACCAGGTGACCGAAGGCGGTGAACCGGCCGGCAACACCTATCCCACCTACAATTCGGGCTTCCTCAACGCCTTCGCCTCGACCTTCACCCCGCTGCCCGGACAGCGGGGCCAGGACAATCCGGCCAATCCGCTGCTGCTGTTCAACGAAAGCGGCCTGCCGGTGCGGCTGATGAACGACCGCGAAGCCCGGGTCACTCTCAAGGCCGACTTCGACTCCCAGATGCACCGCTACCTGCGGATGAAGGCCGGGGTTGAAATCCAGCGAATGGAGGCCGACACCCGGCACTTCTTCTACGTGGGCGGTCCGCTGCAGGATACCTGGAGCGTGAGGCCGAAAATATACGCCGCCTACGCTCAGAACCGGCTCGACCTGGGCGATTTCGTGCTGGATGCCGGCCTGCGATTCGATTACTTCGACCCGGCCGCGAGTTTCCCCTCGGTGCTCGGGGAAGCCCTGGCCAGCGATCCCCGCCGCAGCGCGGAAAAGAAATACAAGCTCAGCCCCAGGCTCGAAGTGGGCTTTCCGGTCTCCGACCGCAGCCAGCTCAGGCTCTCCTACGGGATTTTCACCCAGGTGCCGGCTTTCAGCGATTTTTACAGCCTGATGGGCCGCGATGTGCAGCAGGACCTGGCCAGCGACAACATCAACAACTATTTCGGCAACAGCCGGCTGGACCTGCCCTACACCACCATGTTCGAGGCGGGATTCACCAGCCTTCTTTCGGAAAACGTCTCCCTCGACTTCGTCGGTTATAACAAGAACGACCGGGGCAACATCGCCTACCGTTGGCTCACTCCCGCCCAGCTTCTCGACCTGGCCGGCGATGCGGGCCGGGCCAGCACCCGCTTCGGCAAGAACCTGTTCGTCGCCACCAACGGCGACCAGGGCAACGTAAAGGGCTTCGACATCACTTTCAGGCGAAGACTTTCAGGGTTCTGGAGCGCCCAGGCGAGTTATTCGCTCACCTTCGCCCGCAGTTCGGCCAGCGATCCGCAGGAGTTCGCCCGCGCTTTCGGCCGCCAGATCATCCGCGATCCCGTGACCGGCAAGGACAAGAATCCCGAGCCGCCCAGCGCGCAGTCGCCGACCGACGACGACCAGACCCATTCGGTCAACCTGCAGGGGTCGCTGGAGCTGCCCCCCGGCTTCCTGGGAGACCGCCTGATCGGCCGCCTGCTGGCCAACAGTTCGGCCTTCCTCACCTGGCATTTCCATTCGGGCCGGCCTTTCACCACGGTGGACCAGCTTGGCAACCTGGCCACCGGCGAAAACAACAATTCACGCACCCGGAGCGTGCGTTACGCCAACCTGCGTCTCACCAGGCGCTTGCTTGTCGGCGCTTCCCGCCGGCTTAGCCTTTTCGTGGAGATCATGAACCTGTTGGGCGACCGCAACCTCAAGCCCTCGATGATCAACCCGACCACCGGCCAGCCGGGCGTGGATGCCTACCTGCTGGGCGAGCTGGAGCGGACGATCACGAGTTTCACCACCACTCCGGAACCGGTGCCGGTCGCAGTGGAAGCGGCCAGAGGCGAACTGAGCGCCGACCCGGCCGAGCGGCTGGCCCTGGCTGAAATACGCGACATCAACGGCAACGGGCTGGTGGAATACCCGGAAACCCTGGCCCTGCGGCTGGCTGCGTTGATGGCGGCGATGGACAACCCGCTGGCCTACCTCCGGCCGCGGGAGGTGCGCCTGGGAGTGAGGCTGGATTTTTAGGAAGGATAGCGCTGCATTTATAAGTGCAGGTCTTTGAACCGGTTATTGTAGGGGCGAACCTTGTGTTCGCCCAAATCCGGTATTCGCCAGGCGATGTAAAATGGATTCATCGAAAAATAAAAAATGCGAAAATCTATTTTTGATGATATGAAACGAACCGCGACAATCATACCGGTCCTGCTGCTGGCCGCTCTGGCCGCCTCCCCGGCCCCGGCGGCCCGGGACGCCTCTCCCAAGATCAAGCGGCCGCAGGCGGCCAGACTGGCCCGCTTCGAGGCGCGCCAGAGCTCGGGCAACAACATCGCCTTTTACCTCTCCAACTCCGGCTTCCTGGCGGTGAACCCCACCAGCCCCTTCGCCCCGGGCGGGTTCTGGCCTTCCGGATCGACCAACAACTACGTCTACCAGAGCGGACTCAACCTGCTGGGGGTGATCGACGCCAACGGCGATGGGGTTTTCGGCGACACCGTGGAGACCAGCGCGGTCTACGATGCCGAATGGCGCGAGGGCCGGGCGGCCGGAAGCCGCGAGGACCCGGAGGCGGCGCTCTTTTTCTCCTCCTCGAGCACCGATCTCGAACTCTGGCCGGACGACTTCCGCAAAACCGACGACGACCCGGACAGCCCCACTTTCGGCCTGCGGGTGCCGCTGGTGGTGGGCGACCAGGATGCCGTGAACTTCTTCACCGATGTGGACGGACCAGTGTTCCAGGGCGCCGGAATCCACCGGCTGGGAGTGGAGGTGAGCCAGCGCGCGATCTTCATCTCCACCGGCGCGGAACGGGACGTGATGTTCGTCCAGTGGATCATCTCCAACGCCTCAAGCTGGGTGAACCCGGCCGAGGTGGCTGCTACCCCATACGACATCCGCCGCGTGTTCGTGGACGTCAAGACCGACTTCGATATCGGCACGCCCACCGATGACGCCTCGGCGGTGCTCCCCACCCGGCAACTGGCCCTGGCCTACGACTCCGACTTCCGCGAGGACGCATTCGGCCGCCAGCCGGCAGTGAACGGCACTTCGCTGTTGTACAGCCCCACCGAGGACGACGGGATCGACAATCCAACCGCGCTGGAACCCAACGGCAACGGCCTGGTGGACGAGACGTTCGGGGATATCATGGACGCCGGGTTAGTGCATCCGGTCACCGGCCAGCCGCTAACTTTCCCGAACAAGTGCGTAACCTCAAGGCCGAGCGCTTCTTCCTCTACACGATGTACACTTTCGGCGACCAGCGGCCGGACCCGTTCAGCGACGCCGAGGCTTATCGGATACTGTCGGCCGCGCCGGGCACCAACCTGCTCCCGGCATTCGACCCCTACGCCGGTTTCCTGGAATCGACCATCATCGAGGACCTCAGGCAGAACGTGGTGGCCGGACCGTTCGACCTGCCGGCCGGGGGCGAGCCGAAGGAAGTCTGGGCGGCCTTCTATTTTGCGCCGGCAGCCGACGACCCCGCGGTGAACGGCCGGCGCGCCGACCTGTCGAAGCTCACCCCGGAGGGCGAGTTCTCCCGGGTGCTGGCCCTGGCCGAGGTGGCCAGGCTGTCCTACGAGGCCGGTTTTCTGCGTCCCAGGCCGCCGGCCGCGCCCGATTTCCGGCTGATCCCCGGCGACCGCCAGGTGACTATCACCTGGGACGACTTCCCGGTGCGCAACACGGTCGACAGCTACTCCGGAACTTTCCAGGCCAGCCAGCTCACCCTGACCGACAGCCTGCCCGAATCCTTCCCCCGGATCACCGGCTACCGGCAACAGGACTTCGAGGGATTCCGGGTCTATCGCTCGTTTACCGGAGAGCGCGCCGATGCGGCGCTGATCGCCCAGTTCGACCTGGACGACCGGATCGTGGACTACACGGTGACCCGCACGGTCACCGCGGGCGGCTTCACCGGCACCGGGCCGTACCTGCTGAACCTGGGCCGGGACACCGGGCTTTCTTTCAGCTGCGTGGACCGGGGGGAGGACATCGGCGGGCTGGTGAACGGCGTGCCGGTCTTCTACACTGTCACCTCGTACGATTTCAATCCCTACAACGCCGGCGGAGAATCGCTGGAATCCAACATCGGCTTCAAGCTTCAGGACGCGCTGGGCCGTTTCGTCCAGCAGGTGACCCCGCGCGGGGAGAGTTCCTCCTTCCGCCACGCCGGCACCGCCTCCGTTCTCACGGCCGGCGACGGCAGCGCAATCGGGCCGGCGGACTGGCCGCTCGCGGCCGACACTCTGGGCCTCAGTTCGGACACGGTCACGACCGATCCCCTCGATCCCACCAACCGTTCGGTGGTGCGCCACAACCTGGTGCTGGACTTCCTTTCGGCGCCCAGACCCCAGGCCGGGGCAATCGCAGCCGGGCCGGTGGATGTGGCCTACGGGCTGGCCCTGCCCGACTCGGGCGCTTTCACCGTCGATTCGATGGAAGCGGCGGGGCCGGCCACGAAGACCTTCAACATCTACTATCACTGGCGGGATTCGGATGGCAGGCTGACCGCCGGGTCGGCGCTGGAGGAAACTTTCGGCTACGAGCGGGCCGAAAAGGTGACGACGTTCCACTTTTTCGGCGGCAGCGACACTCTGGGAGTGATCTATTCCGGCACGCTGGACCTCTACCGGGGCGGACGGGCGGACGCCAAGGTGGCCCCCCTGCGGGTGAACGGCGCCACCGGCACCCTGGCCAGTCCCGGGATCAATTACCCGCACCCGCAGTACCGGTTCACCGCCATCCCGGCCACGGTTACTTTTCCCGGCAGTCCGTTCACGGTGTGGCAGCCGGTGAATATCGACCAGCTCAACAGCGAATACATTTCCGGCGAAAGCGCGCGCACAGTCAGCAACCTGGCGGCCTGGGCCCCGGGAGACATCGAAATCCGCTGGGAGAGCGACAGCCGGGTGAGCGTGCGGGACATCACTCACAGAGTGGACGTGCGTTTCAGCCAGTTCACCGATGACGGCTGGGGCTTCCTGCCCCTGGACCGGTTCACCCACGAGGACATGATCTGGCAGGGCCTGCACGTCTTTCCCAAGGACAGGCGTACCTACCGGCTGGTTGCGGAGGCGGTGTACCATGAGGACCCGGAAAACCCTGGCAGCCTGAGCTTGGCGCTCTACGTGCGCGGAGTGGAGCTTTTCGTCACCGACATCCGGCAGCGTCCCAAAAGCGGGGACCTCTGGCTGGTGCGCTGCGAATTCAACGACCCGGCCGGCACTCACGTCAGCCTCGTTCCGGGCCAGAAAGTGGTCTACCGGTTCCAGCGGGCCACAGACAAGCCGGAAGATGAAGTTTTGCCGAAAGTCAGGGTGGTGCCCAACCCTTATATCGTCTCCAGCGCCCTGGACTCCGGCCCCGGCGACAAGACCGTGCTGTTCACCGGCCTGCCCGCCGAATGCACGATCCGGATCTACACGATCAGCGGAGTGCTGGTCACCGTGCTGGAGCACGGCCCCGGAGTGCCGGAAAGCAGTTTCAGCGTATTCGATGCGGGCGGGGGAACCAGGCGGTTCAACCTGCGCAGCCGGTTCGGGCAGGAAATGGCGAGCGGCACCTATTATTTCCACGTGGCGAGCAGCCGCACCGGGCAGGAATACATCGGCAAGTTTTCGATCATAAATTGAAACACCAGCGGGGGAAGGGCCGTGTCAGTTACTTTCGAATTCGATGGACTCAAATACGCTAAAGCCTCCACCCATCAAAAAGAGTGGGGGAACCGGCTGATCGACGGGCTCGATTTCAAGGGCTGCGAGCGTATCCTCGACCTCGGCTGCGGCGATGGCGTACTGACCGCGCGGCTGGCCGAGCTGGTTCCCCGGGGATTCGCGCTGGGCCTCGATAGTTCACAGGGCATGATCGAGACCGCCCGGAAACAGGAGAGGGATAATTTGAGATTCGAACTGGCGGACATCGGCCGGATCAGTTTCGCGCAGGAATTCGACCTGGTTTTTTCCAATGCCACCCTTCACTGGATCAAGGATCACCGCTCGCTGCTGGCGAAAACATACCGCAGCCTAAGAGAAGACGGGACCGTCCGTTTCAATTTTGCCGCCGATGGGAATTGCGCCAATTTTTTCGAAGTTGTCCGGAAGGTGATGGCGCTGGAGGAATACACAAAGGATTTCGCGAGCTTCGACTGGCCCTGGTACATGCCCAGGATTGATACATACGAGGCCCTCGTGGGACAATTCCCCTTCAAGGAATCGCGCGTCTGGGGGGAAAATGCGGACAGGAATTTTCCGGATGCCGAGGCGCTGGTCGGCTGGGTGGACCAGCCCAGCCTGGTGCCGTTTCTTAAGTACATTGCCGCGGAAAGAAAAAAGTCTTTCCGGGAGGCCGTGGTCCAGCGAATGCTGGAAGCCACCCGGCAAGCCGACAACACCTTTTTCGAGACATTCAGAAGAGTGAACCTGTTCGCCAGAAAATAGAGCGGATATGGAAATGCGGGTAAAAAGTCACATAAGGATTGCCTGGGGGCGCTTTCTTTTGTCTTCAACACTGAAAGCGGGCGACCCGCCGGGCGCCTCTACGCTAATAATGGTAAAGAGAATAACCACAATAACGGCGTGTTTATTATTTGTCGCCCTGCATCCTCTGGCGGCCGCCACCGGCCAGTTCAACCCGGCCGAGGGCATCCCGCAGGGATTCAGCGAGGCGGGCACACGCGCGGCCGAATTTTTGACCATCCCGGTCGGCAGCCGGGGGGTGGCGCTGGGGGGAGCCTACGGCGCCCTGGCGGATGACATTTCGGCGGTGTGGTGGAACCCGGCGGGCCTGGGTTTCCTGTCCGAACGGCAGGTATTCCTTACCGTCGCAGACCAGCCCCTGGATGTCAGCTACACCTATGCCGCCGCGGCCAGCCCGTTCGCGGGGGGCAAGTTCGTGATCGGCGGATTCATGGGCATCCTCAGCCTGGGCGAGCAGGAAGTCACCACGGTCACTCAGCCGGGCGGGACCGGGGCCACTTTCGGCGCCTACAGCCTGCAGTCGGGCGGCAGCTTCGCCTGGAACTTTTCGGACCGGGCCAGCGCCGGGATCAACTTCAAGCTGGTCCACGAAGACATCGCGGGCAACACCCAGAGCACCATCGCCTTTGACCTCGGCACCAACTACCACACCCAACTGGCCGGCCGTGAAATCCGCGTGGCTTTCCTGATTCGCAACATCGGCGGCAACCTCGCTTTCAGCGGCAACAGCCTCAAGATTGGCACCGATCCCGAAAACATCTACCCCGGCCACAACATCGCCCGTCAGAACCGCGAAGCGCTGCGCCGAGCCAGCCGCTTCAAGCTGCCCACCAGCTTCCACATGTCGCTGTCCTGGGTGCTGAACCACGGCGACAGTCACAGTTGGCTGGCCGCCGCCGAAGTCAACCAGAACAACGACATGCCGGTGAGCTATTCGGTGGGGACGGAGCTGGCGCGCAAGCTTGCCAAAAACACCTCGGCCGCCCTGCGCGCCGGCTGGGAGTTCCGCAGTGATGAAACCGGCCTGTCCGGCACGGACCGTCTGCGCGGCCTTTCGGCCGGGGGCGGGATCGGCTACGACTTCATCCTTTTCCGCGGCTCGATAGATTACGCCTACCGTAACTGGGGCCGGCTGACCGCCAGCCATCTGTTCAGCCTGGGGATTTCGTTCTGACTGGCGGGTTCCCTGCCGGAGCTGGTCACTTCTGCTGAGGCGACCAGGCGCTGCGCGGCGGCCGGATGTTTTCCATGATGATTATCTGGTACTTCACGTTCAACCCGTTTCCGAACTTCAGCGGGACTACCAGCAGGCGGAAGTGTTCGATGCGGGCGGTGAACTGCGGCTCGTTATGGTAAAGCCGGGCAATCCGGTCCGCCTCGGCCAGGGCCGCCGGTTCACCGAGGTTCAGCTCGAGCTGGGTGGAAGTGCCCCATTTGTCGTGGATCCGGAGCTGGAGGTCTTCCAGGTCGCGATCAAAGCCAGCCCGGTCACTCCCGCCTTCCTCCAGCTGGCGGACCATCTCTCTCAGCGAACATATCAGCTCGATTGCCCGGAAATGAGGAATAGTCGTATCGGAATACTTGGGCAGGACTCCGTGTTCGAGCAGAACCTGGAAGACAGAATCGGCGAACAATTCGTCGATCGTCTTCTGCAGCATCACGTTCTGTTCGACTTCGGCCTGCCACTTTTCGTCGCTGACGAGGACCTGCACGAGGATGGTTGTCAGGTTCTCCCTGTCCATACTCCCTGCGGCGCTGAATTCATGAATAGTCTTCAGGCGGCGGTCAGCCGTACCGGGAAAAGTTTGCAGCGGATTCAACAATATTCGGCAAATTCTCGAACCTATAACTTCAATATATATCGCCTGCAGGCGGCAGCAAAGTATTTTTCCGCCTGTTCCGGTCAGGGCCGCCGGGGTCGAATAAGTACTTGCACCGGGGACAAGTTGATTTTAGTGTAAAGAAAATTCTTTCCGCGGACGACAGTTTCGATTGCTCCAGGACTGGACACTGTTTTCATGAACGCGATTACCGTTATGCGAAAAGCGGCCCGGCTGGCGGCGGGCCTGGTGGCAGCCACCTATGCCGCCGGCTTAGCTGCCGGACAATTGATCGTGGTGCAGGAAAAGGCCCCGATGTTCAAGGAGCCGAACATCTCATCGCCGATCATCAAGTATCTGGAGAAGGAAGCGCGGGTAAACCTGCTGGCCGCCGAGGATTCGTTTTATCTGGTGAGCTTCGGTGGCTTCGAGGGGTGGGTGATTCCCTACAGCGTGCGGGAAACCGGGGAGGATTCGGTCGAACGCTCAGCCCAGCAACCTGAAGCGAAAGCCGGCCGGCCGGAGCAGCGGAAAAGCCAGCCTGACCTGGCCAGCGGACGCTACCTGGTGGTAACCAACCGTTACGCCAACGTCCGGGAGGGCCCCGGACTCGGCTACAATATTATCGGCAAGGCCTACCAGGGGGACCTGCTGGAGAAATTCATCCGCCGCGGCGACTGGTACAGGGTCAAGCTGCCGGATTCCCGGGTCGGCTTCATTTTCCACGAGCTGGTGGGCGAACCGCTGGAAGCCGGCAAAGTATCAGCCGCCGGCGCAGAATCGGCCGCACCGGCGGTGAACGATGATTGCGCCGAAAGGGTCGCAAAGCTGGAGAAGGAAGTGGGTGAGCTGCGCGAGGCGCTCAGGAAACTGCAGGCGGCCGCGATCGAATCGGCAGGGAAGAGTGGAGCGGGAAGTGAAACATATTTGCTGCCGGGCTTCCGTAACGCTCAGGCCCCCACCGGCCAGAAAGTCATAATCGGCAATCGCGTCACCCGGGTTTACCATCTTCCGGAAAGTGTCTATTACAACAAGATACCGGAAGAGTTCAGGGTGATATTCAACAGCGAAGAAGAGGCCCGTAAAGCCGGCTACACCAAATCGATCAAATGAGCGGTCAGGCGGTCTTTCTGGCCTTCCGGGAGTTCGACTTCTTCATCTGCTTGCAGGCTTCTTCCTGAGTTTCGTAGATGTCGAACCAGCGGTCGAGCTTGGTTTTGGTAAAGATCCGCTGCAGCTCGCGGTTCAGACTCGTCAGTGAAAGCCTTCCCCCGCCTTTGTAGACGTTGCGGCTGATATTGACCAGCACGCTCAGGCCGAATCCGTCGATATATTCCGTTTCTTTCAGGTCGACCACGATCGCCTTGTGATTCTTCGCTTCCAGCTCGCAGAAAAGGTCTTTCAGAGTCTGGGTGTTCTGGAAATTGATCTGGCCCTTGACTTCAGCGACCGCGATGTCATCGACTTCGTGCGTGGTAATGGTCATTGAGAAACTCCCCTGGTTCTAACAATGAATGCTAAACATTCCCTGTCGAGCATTCGATAATATAAGTGGGCTGGTTCGACTGACCGGGGGCTAATCAGTGGCAGCTTTTCAGCCAGCGGTAGCTGGCACGGCCTTGAGACCGTCGCGACGGTTTACGGGGATAGTGGAGAAGCAATTTCTGTACCACAAATGCCACGGTTCATATTTTTTCTTGCAGTGGAAATAACTTACTGCAAATTATATATTTAAGCACGTGAGAAAGCCTCCGGCGATCGGCGCGGAATTCGGCGAAGAAATTTCCGGCGGGGAAAAGATGCCCCTACCAGTATCCGGCAAGACAGGAGCGCGAAGAGTATGGCGGGAAAGGCAGAAAAGCGGCAAGCACGCGGTTTAGTGGACGCGGGCCCGGATAAAATAAGGTCCGGTAGCAAGCCGGCTGGTGCTTCGGACGGCGGTACGACCGTCAAGCTGCTTGCCATTACCGGTGTCGCCGGCGCCGTGGTGGCCCTGGCAACCGGCCTGTTCTTCTTCCGGGCGGCTGAACCGATACCGGCAGTCCAGGCTGTTGTGGAGCCCCCCAAGCCGCTGATCTCCACTTCCCGGGCCCGGCAGATCCACGAACTGCGCGGCCGGCTGCGCATCGAAAACCGCAGCTCCCACAACCAGAACCTGGCACGCGTGACGAGCGAGGACGAGATGGTACGGATGGCAGTCCAGTCAGAACTCACTCTGCTGGCCAGCCTCTTCAATTATTATATGGAGACCAATGCCAAGTTTTACGAGTTTTTCCGGATAACCTCCAATAGTTATTTTCCCAAGCAGGCGGAGGAGGTGGAACTGTTCGACAAGGAGCTGGTTCCCGAATTCGAAATGGCCGAAAGGCGAAGAAAGCTGGTGCGGCGGAGGATAGAACACGATACCAGCGTGGAACTTTACGACTATCTGGATTATATTGCCTACTATGACAGCATCGCGGTTTACTCTTTCCGTAAATTCCTCGTCGAGGGAAAGCCGGAAGACTTCACGTACGCTTCCGATCAGATAATCACCGCGAAGTTCATGATCAAAGACTATTGGGAGCGTTTCAGGAAAAATCTTGAGGAGTACGGGGTCGCCTACCGGCCCAATGAATCAGTCTGGCGCAGATATTACGGACCCTGGGAGTATTGACTGGCCTTGCCCCGAATATCCACACCCATTGCCGTCCTGCTGCTGGCAGGCCTGGCTCTGAGCTTCTGTTCGCATAAGACTGAAGAGGCGAAAGAGGAAAAGGCCGAGGAGCAAGTCGAAGCGCAGAGCTCCTTCACCCAGCCCGCCGATTCGCTCCGGTGGGAGGGCTATCTCAGCTTCTCGCCCCAGGATACAGCTCTGGCATATATCATGATGGGAGCGCTGTATATAGTCAATAAGTACCCCGAAGAAGCCCTCCATTACCTCAGTATCGCCTCCACCTACGACATCGACCGCCCGGTGATTTACCTGAACATGGGTTACGCCTACAATCTGATGGGCGATTACGAGAAGGCCACCGAAAACTTCCGGCTGTTCGTACAGCGCGACCCGGGCAGTATCTTGTCGCAGGAAATCTTCCGTATCGTCGAGAAATACCGCAGCCTCTCCTCCGTAACCGACAATCATTGAAACGCTCCGTGGTTGACAAATAATTCAGGAGTTTATAAACTGCTTTACTTCGAGGGCGGGCGGAGGGGGAGCGACCCGTAAAATTAACTGGAGAGAGAGAATGAACGCCCTGAAACCAGACGAGGGCAGAATATACCTCGACCACAACGCCACGACCCCGCTCCATCCGGCGGTGCTGGAAGCGATGCTGCCGTGGCTCGGAAAAAATTTCGGCAACGCTTCGAGCATTCACGCCGAGGGACGGGCGGCAAGAAGCGCAATCGACAAGGCCCGTCAGCA
>JAZDIG010000235.1:0-3689 GCA_043805105.1 Candidatus Glassiibacteriota bacterium
TACATCAACTCGCCGGGCGGCGTGGTCACGGCCTCGCTGGCGATTTACGACACGATGAACTTCATCCGCAGCCAGGTGGCGACGATCTGCACTGGGATCGCCGGCGCCTCGGCGGCGCTCCTGCTGTCGGCCGGAGCCAAGGGCAAGCGGATGTGCCTGCCCAACGCCAGGATCCTGCTGCACCAGGTATACGGCCGGGCCGAGGGCCCGGCGGTGGACGTGCGGATCGAGGTGTCCGAGATCGAGCGGCAGCGCAACCTGATCAATGAGCTGCTGGCCGGGCATACCGGCAATCCGCTGAGCCGGATCGAGAAGGATACCGACCGCGATTTCTACCTCAGTGCCGAGGATGCGATCGCCTACGGACTCGCCGACCAGCTCATTCAGAGCTACCTGGAAGCGCAACAGCCGAAAAACTGAATCCCAACGTTCGAAAATCCGGGTAAAACCGCCGACCATGGACTCCTTGAGAAAATCACTTTCCCGCTTTCTCCAGATCGGCTTTTTGGCGATACTCCTGGCCGGGGGCTGCGGCGGAGAGGCAAAGAACCCGCACCTGGCCAGCGTGGAGTTGGAGCAGCTGATCGTGCGGCCGGTGCCTTCGCAGAGTACGCTGGACAAGGTCCGCCGGGAAGCGGAGGAGGTTCTGCGCCAGCTGCAGGAAGGCGCTGATTTCGGCGAGCTGGCCCGGCGGTACTCGACGCACCGCCAGAGCGCCGAGCGGGGGGGAGAAGTCACCGTGGCCAGCGGCTGGATGGACCCGGCTTTCGACACAGCGGTCCAGGCCATGAAGGACTCCACCCTCAGCGGAGTGATCGAGACCCCGGAGGCGTTTTACATCGTCTGCCGGCTGAGCGGGATCTACCTGCAGATGCGCGCCAGCCACATCCTGGTGGCGGTGGACCGCAAGCTGGAAGGGGAAGCCCTGGAGCGGGATTTCGAGCGGGCGCGCCGCGAAGCCTGGGACCTCTACCACCGGCTGCAGAACGGCGAGAGCTTCTTCGAGCTGGCCCGCGCCCATTCAGGCGACCCCGGCACCGCGGAAAAGGGCGGGGACGTGGGCTGGCAGAAGCGGGGCCAGCTCGCCAAGGAATTCGAGGACGTGGCCTACAGCCAGGAGCCCGGCCAGATCAGCAAGCCGGTGCGCACGTCCTTCGGCTGGCACATTGTCCGCACGGTGCAGAAAAAAGACCTGAGCCTGAACCTGAAGATGATCGAGTTCAAGCCGAAGGTAGACGAGGCCGAGCGCCGGATGGCGAAGAAAGCGCTGGAGGAAGCGCGCCGGCAGGCGGCGGCCGGACAGAGCCTGGAGGCGGTGGCGCAAAGCTTAGCCGGCAACCCGGACGGGAAATTTTCCTACCACGAAAAGTACTCGGTGCGCAAGAACGTGCTGCGGCCCGAGCTGGCGGCGGAGCTGGCGAAGCTGGACGAGGGCGATTTGAGCCCGGTGCTGGAGAACGAGAGCGGGTTTTATTTCGTCCGGCTGGTGGCGCGGGACGAGTAAGGCCGCTGCGCATCAATATCTCTGTAAAATTATGGCCGGCCTCCCTCCGCCGAGAGCCGGCCGTTTTTCTGTAATCCTGAAACATTCCATTCGCGCTCGTCGGTATCCATCGCGGGAAACTAACGCTCGAATTGTCATAATGCAGCCGCTAATGGATGAGCTGCGCGGAAAATACAAGTCTTTTCCAAAAAACATTTTTACCTACTTTCGCGGGCCGAAAGTAGGCAAAGGCCTTGGGGGCCGCGAACTCGCATATACCGGGGTGGTAATTGCCGAGGCTGGTGTTTCCAGAGCCTTTACTACGCTGCCACGGCGCGGGGCACGCTGGCGCGAATCGCCCGCCGCACCACGGTTCATCTTCCGACGACGGTGTGGATGCAGCTTCTTCTCCGCTCCCATTATTCAGGCTCGGACAACGCGGCCCCCGGATAAGACCGGCTCCGGGCATGTTCCAAATGTGCGCACTTCGTCTCATTCACTACCGTAAAGACAAACTTCAAGGTATTCCTGGTACAGGGTTTTTGTCACAGCCCGGCAAAATCCTGACCGGAAGCTACCTCAAACGATCGGGAGTTCACTGAAATCCGGCGGGCAATCATAGCGCAACTCGGCAAAAACCTTTGGCATACCGGAAACCGGCTGTCAGGTCAATGGCCGGCCACGGACAGGGAAAAGGAATGAGACATTTACGCCCGGCAATTCTCTGGGGAGTCAGCCTGGCGGCGGTCGCGGCCGTGGCTTTTCTGCCCAGGGTTCCCCAGGATCCCGCCTACCATCAGTTCGCCGACCGGCGCTGCATCCTGGGAGTCGCCAATTTTTTCGACGTCGTCTCCAACCTGCCCATTTCCCTGGCGGGCGGCTGGGGCTTGTGGGTGATTTTCCGGCGGCTGTGGCCTGGGTCCGGAAACGAACCGGAGCGGCGGCGGACGTACCTGCTTTACCTATGCTTCTTCGCCGCGGTGGCTTTCACCGGGATCGGCTCCGCTTATTACCACTTGTCCCCTGACAACGGCCGGCTGTTCTGGGACCGTCTGCCGCTGAGCCTGACCTTCATGTGCCTGCTGGCGGCGGTGATCGGGGAGCGGGCCGGGGCGAAGTACGGGATCGCGCTGCTGCCGTTCCTATGGCTGGCGGCGGCGGGAAGCGTGATCTACTGGCGGGTGAGCGAGCAGGCGGGGATGGGCGACCTGCGGCCCTACGGCCTGGTGCAGTTCTACCCCCTGCTGCTGATAGTCCTGCTGGTGGTTCTTTACCCGGCGCGGTACGTGCGGGGGAAATACTATTTCGGCCTGCTGCTCTTTTACGGGCTGGCCAAGGCGGCCGAGGTGCTGGACGGCCGGATATTTTCCCTGGGGCACCTGCTGAGTGGGCATACGCTCAAGCATCTTCTGTCCGCGGCCGCGGTCGGCTGGGTGATATTCTATTTAAACCGGGCGGGAAACAGAATCAAGGAGTCTTAAGGGCGCATCAAGCTGCGCCCCTACAGTAGGATGCCCGGATCGGCCGTAGGGGCATGGCATGCCATGCCCGCGCATCACCAAAGCCGCAATGGAAATTACGCGGCTTCTGCACGCTCCAATAATAGAATCCCGCGGCCTCATGGCTTTTACAGCCTCTGATTCGACAATTCCGGAATCTGAATAAATGCAATGTTTTTCATGCTCCTATTAGTAATCCAGGGCTCGGCTCTTTTCCCGCCGCTCCATCGGCGGTCGCCTTCGAGGACTCCCTCTATTATAAGGGCGCAGCCCCGATAAAATCGGGGCGCCCCTACATAGGATGCCCGGATCAGCCGTAGGGGCACGGCATGCCGTGCCCGCATATAGCCTGAAGAAATTAAAATCATTTCACTCTACCTTATGGAATATTCAAAGCCTGTCCTTTTTTGCCCTTCCCCTTCTTCCCCTCCAGCCGGGCCTTGCATTCGAAGAGCTCGTCGCGCAGCAGGGCGGCCCGCTCGAAGTCGAGTCTCTTGGCGGATTCGGCCATCTCGTTTTCCAGGACTTTTATCATTTCCTCGAGGTCCAGCTCGCGGGCGTAGCTCCGGCGGCCGCCGTCGGCGGCCAGGGCCAGGTCGGGCCCGCGCCAGCGGCGGTCAACCAAGGAGGTGGCCAGCATAATCTGTTCGGCGCTTTTGCGGATGGACTGCGGCTCGATGCCGTGCGCCTCGTTCCAGGCCAGCTGC
>JAZDIG010000236.1:0-7643 GCA_043805105.1 Candidatus Glassiibacteriota bacterium
CCCGGCTCGTCGATCCCGGAGAAGTCCGGGCTGAAAAATATCAGGAAGCGTTCCCGCGAGATCGCCTGGGCGGCCTCGAGGTGCTTCTTGTAAAAATCGTCTTTCGAGAGCCCGTCCAGGCTCACGCACTTCCACACTCCCGCCTCATCCATCGCAGCCAGGTATTGAGGCAGGTTATCCAGCCGGCGCAGGTGGTTGTGAACGTCGATCACCGGGTACTTAGGCTTGAGAATTCTGGTCTCCTTGACCACGAGCTGAGAGACCGGTTTCCAGTCCAGCAGGCGCAGGTCGCCGGACTGGGCGCTCGATACCCGCGGCAGGGCGAAGACGAAAGCCAGCGCAATCGACAATAGCACGATCCGTTTCATGTCGAACTCCGTCTACCTGAAAGGGTTGCGGACAGCGACTGGAAAATGCCGTCCCTGATTTAACGCCGGCGTTGTGGCCGGTTCGATCCAATCTATTTCTTTCGGAAAGATATGCAAGTTTTACCTGTGCGCCCTGAAATCGGCCATCTTCACCGCTTTTCCGCTCCGGCTGCTCTCGTAGGCGGCGAAAGCCACTTCCATCGAGGCCAGGCCGTCCTCGCCGCGGGCCCCCATCATCGGCTCCCGGCCGTCGCGCACGCAGCCGATGAAGTACTCGATTTCGGGCGGATAGCCGAGCTGCCAGAGCTCGTCCACTGCCGGACGGGTCCAGCCGAGCTGGTTGTCGGCTTTCTCCACGGAATATTTATAGCCTTCGCGGCTGTAGACGTGGATCGGGCTGCCCAGGCTGAGCTCCACTTTCAGCGCGCCTTTCGTGCCGTAAATCTCCACCGTGTCGTCCATGCCGCCCAGGGTGATGTAATTGGCCTCGACGAATCCCTGCTGGCCCCCCTCGAAGCTCATCAGCGCCACTCCCCAGTCCTCGCCTTCGTAGTCCTTGTGCACCATGTTCTCCCCTCCGCCGCCGGTGGTCAGGCCGACAACCTGCACCACTTCGCCGCCGACCAGGTGGCGGACCCAGTTGATCGGGTGGCAGCCGATATGGAACAGGGCGCCCCCGCCGCAGTATTTGATCTTTTTGGCATACTCGCTGTGGCTGCCGCTGTGCACCTCTTTGGCCTTGACGTAGAGGATTTCGCCCAGCGCCCCTTCGGCTACTATCTCCTCGACCCGCTTCAGTATCGGCGAAAAACACCAGTCCTCGGCGTAGCAGAGGAACACACCGGCCTCGGCGGCCGAACGCACCATGGCCCGGGCATCTTCGAGGGTGGTGGCCAGCGGTTTTTCGCAGATTATCTGCTTGCCGGCAGCCGCTGCCGCCTCGACCACCGGCCGGTGGATGAAAGTGGGCGTACAGACACTGACCACATCGACCTCCGGATGCCGGCACAACTTGTTGAAATCATCCGTTTTCTTTTCGACCGGCCATTTCCGACAGAACTCGTCGAGTTTTTCGATGCCGCAGACCATTTCCAGCCTGGCATCCCGGCAGCGCTCGATCGCATCGGCGTGCAGATGGGCGGCAAAGCCGGTCCCCACGATCCCGACCCTGATCGGAGTCTGCCTCCCGCTCTCCGGTAATTGAATAGTTTCCGCTGAATGCATTTCCCTCTCACCCGTATTGATTGTTAATCCTGCTTATTCGCAAATTATCTCAAATCCTCACACAAAACTTGAAAAGTAAAATTTACACGAATAATCACGGTTAAGTGTGAAAGTTACTCTTCAGGGGCCCAACGCCCCGGGATTGTCCGTCAGGTATCCGAGAATTATCCGGACCATCAGCAGGTGCGCGTCCGGGCTGAGGTGGATGGCGTCGACCGCGTACATCCGCCGGCTGTCCCGGCCGTCGATCTCCCGGGCCATATCGATCCAGCCGGTGCCGTGGGCGTCGCGCACCAGCGACAGCATCCGGTTCATCTGCCGCAGGGTCTCGTGTTCGGCCGCGCCGAAATCCGGCGTCTGCGGGTAGGTCAACAGGACCGGCCGGCAGCCGGCAGCGGCGAGCCGGGCGGAAATCTCGTCCAGGTTGGCGCGGAACTTCTCCGGCTGCACTGCCGGGTGGTCCGACCCCCAGTAGGCGCAGTCGTTGCCGCCGAACAGGACGAAACAGTAGTCGGGCCGGCTGAACAGCACGTCCTTTTCGATCCGCGCGAGCCCCTCCCTCGAGTCGTCCCCGCCTACCCCGGCGTTGACCACCTTGACTGTTGGATTGATCCGCCGGAAAACCTCCTCGATGATCTTCGGATAATGGGCCGGGGACGACCAGTGACGGTTATCGGTCTGCGAGTCGCCGAAAAAACAGAGGGTCAGGGGCTTCAGCTTTTCCAGCTTTCCCCTGATCCGGGAAAATTCGGCGGTCGCCATCAGCCGGTCGGCCAGGTCTCCCTCGTTCTGCTGACGGCCGAAACGGCCGGCCAGGTCATCCAGCCGGATCATGGCCAGGTAGATGTCCTCCGCAGCGTAATCCAGCCCCCTCTCCCGCGCCCGGGAAGCGGCCCTATCGGCGATTTCCTTCACCCGCAGGGTGTCGCCCCGGCTCAGGCCCAGCTCTCCAAGCGAAACCGGCGCGCCCATTTCGAGCATGTGCTCCACGATACCCAACCGCAGGCGCAGCTCCCGTCTGCCGTCCAGTACCAGCAGAAAAGCCGCCCCGTAACCCTCCAGGAGCCCCTCACCCGCCTCCGACAATTGCCCACCCTCCCTCAACAGCGGCAGGAGCAGAGCCGCCGGATCATCCGCCACTTGGATCTGGGCGAGGCCCTCGGTCAGGCCGAGGAATTTTTCTATGTCAGCACCCCATTCTCCACTTCCGCTTTTGACATATTCCGCTATCCGCCCTCCCTCGTACGATGTAACCATCCGGCTGAACAAGCTGTCGGCAGCCCGCGCCTCGCCTTCCAGCTCGGCCCCGGCCGCGTGAGCCCGCCGTTCGATACGCACGATTTTAAGGGCCGCGCCCGCCAGCCGCTGGGCCCTTTGTCCGGCGGTCTGCACCGCCAGCGGCTGCACGGCCAGAACGATCAGCGTGACTGCGCCTGTTAATTTCATTTTTTCACTTTCCCGGCCGGTCAGGCTCCCGGGCCGTCATTTGAGCAAATCGAGCAGTTCGGCGCGGGCGCGGTCGTAGTCGTCACCGCGTTCGGACCACGGCACCGGCCCCTGGGGGTCGGCCTCGGCCAGGGCTTTCGGCACGACCCGCTTTACTATCTCGAGAACTTTTTGACGGCCGGCCTTCTGTTCGGCCAGCCACATGATTTCGAAGTCCTGCTGGCCGCGGCGGATGTTCTTGAGCCGGATCGAGCCGAACAGGCGGTTGAGGCCGCGGTCTTCATCCGGGTAATACGGCATGCGGCCCGGGTAGAACGCCACGCCTGCCCCCAGGCCGAACTCATCGTCCCAGTTGATGAAGGTGATCGGGTCGCTGAACACGCGCTGATGGAGCTGGCCCCTGGGGCCCTGGTGGTTGTGCGTCCAGTGGGTGCTTTCCCAGAGGAACCAGGTGTCCACGCCGTAAATGTACTTGACCCAGGCGTTCATCCGGAAGTCGATTGCTTCCGCAGACAGGATTTCGCTGCCGTAGTGCGGCCGGGCCCCGTTATAGAACCAGTGGTACTTGCCCTCGGCCCTCAGCTTCGGCAGCATTTCCAGGTCCACGCCGTGGTAGCCGGCCCAGAAGTCGATGGATCCGGCCAGCTCGGGGGTATATTCGCGGGTGATGAAAATGGGCAGCCGCCGTCCCGGCCCGGGGTTGTTCTTGACCCAGGAGGCACGCTCGGCTATCCAGGGGAACTGTACCCGGCCGGGTTCGTCGATCATGTACCAGAAATAAACCACACCGGGAGCATTCTTGTCGAACCATTCGACCCAGCGGTCCGATTCAATCCGGGCCCGCTCCTCGGAGCCGAATGCCCGGCCGGTGATCGAGCCGTACATGCCGATCGGGAACAAGTGTTCGCCGGCGCCTTCGAGCGGTCCCTGGTAGCCGTTGGCCGGGGTGTAGGCCGAACCGTCCAGGTACGGCCGGTAGCGCTCCATGGGCTCGGGGTCGAACAGCCGCCTGTTGGCGTCAAAGCCGCCCACCAGGTCTATCCGGTGACGGCGGGCGGTGAACTTGAGCATCCGTTCGACCTGCTCCTGGGGGATGCCGGGGAAGTAGTCAAAGATATCGGAGTTGTACATCCAGACGAAACTGTGGTTTTCGTCAGGCAGGTAGGACGGCAGGACTTCGACCACCAGGGGCAGCAGGGCCACCTCGCTCCCGGCCGACCTCACCCGCACGGCGCCCTCGTAGCGGCCGGCCGGCCAGCTTCGGTCGCGGGGCAGGTAAAGATCGATCCAGAAGCCCTGGTTCTGCAGCGGCATGGCCGGGTTGACTTCCAGCACGTCCTGGTTGCGGATCTCTTCCAGCTCGGTGGGCGGAATGTCCAGGGGCATGCCGCCGCGGCCCGGCAGGGCATCGGGCGGGATAAGCGCGTCCGGGATCCAGCCGGTGGGCCGTTTCGGCCCGTTCGCCTCGGCCACGAAAAACCACAGCGGCTTGTTCGGCTGCCTGACACGCACGTAGTGCTCGCTGAACACCTCGATCCAGCCCCCGGGGCCGTAGGCCGAAGAGCCGGCCGAGCCGATCGCCCGGCCGGACTGCCGGTGCACCGGCGGATCGACCGATATTTCCACGGCCCGGGCGCCCAGACTGTCCGCCTCGACGATCACCTGGAAGGCAAGCACCTCGTTGTACAATCCCACCAGCCCGATCCGGCCGCCGTCCCAGACACTGTTGCGGTCGCGGAATGCCTGGCCGCTTTCGTAGCGGTATATCTTCTCGCCGTCGCCCACCGCCCAGACCCGGGTGATCGCGGCCGGAGCCGGCCGGGCTGCCAGTGATGACAACAACAAGATTGCCATCGAGTTCAGTCTGCTACAATTCAAAGTTCACCTCCCAGCGGCTGCTGTCGGTTATTTTCACATCCTGAGTCCGGCCGTCCGGCAACGAAACCTGGTAGCTGCCGGCTGACAGCCCGGTGAACCGGTAGCGGCCGTGGTAGGGCGTAACCTGCATTTGCCTGATGCCGTTGCCGCTCACGGCCACTTGCGCTCCCTCCGTGGGCAATCCGCCTTTCAGCACGCTGCCCTCGATCGCATAGCGTACCGATTTACCGGTCAGCCGGTAGGGCTTCGAGGCCGTGGGGTCGAGAGTGACCGTGCAATCCCCGGCCAGCGCAACCCGGACCTCCTGCGGGCCGGACTCGAGCAGCTCGACTTTCGGCAGGCTCCCGCGACCGGCTCCGGCCAGGTCGAGAACGGTCAGGTAAACCGTTTCCCTGCCTGCCAGCGCGGCCACTTCCAGCCGCCAGGCGGTGGTGATCTGCGTGTTGTAGCCCTCCGGGCCGGTCCAGTCGTGGCCGCCGTAAGTGAACGTTTTCCCGGGCCCTCCTTCCACTTTCAGGCCGGCGCCCCGGGGAAGAAGGCTCCAGGCGGCCAGCGGCGGCTCGGCGCCCGAGCCGGTCACGGCGAGGTTGCCGGCCAGTTCGAGCAGTTCGGGAGTGTGAAGGAAAAGGGTCTTGGCAAAAGTCGGATCGGTGGATTCGACCAGGTCGCAGACCACCAGCCAGTCCGGCTTGACGAACACCATCTGCCGGCACCAGCGCCGCACCTTGTCCGGGTTGTAGCCCATGCCGGCCTCCCCGGCCACGTAGTCGTGCGAATCATCGGAGGCGAAGGCGGTGATCTTGCCGGCGATGCGCAGGTCCTGCTGGGCGCGGAATTCGGCGAGGTTGTCCGGCTTGTGGGTCCAGTGCTGGATGACCTGGCCGCCGTCATTGGCCGGCTCGGGCACATCACCGGGGCCGTGGAAACGCTCGGCCGGGTCGAACACCGTGATACAGTTGTGGCTGATCGTGCGGATACGCCAGTTGACGTAGTGCGGGTCCACGTTGCCGTCGTAGACGCCCGGCTCCACCACCAGCCAGCGGTTGCGGAAAGCGGAAAACGAGCCCTGCGCCTCGTGCTGATGGTATGTGTAGTAGGGGCCGCAGTGGAAATGGACGAATGTGGCATCCCGGTCCCACGAGCTCCTCATCAGGGCCAGGCCCAGCCCCCGCACCAGGTACGATCCGGGCAATCCCTCCGGCGGAGTGCTGGGCACCGAGGGATCGGAAAAGAGGAATTCCCAGAAGTGGGGCGCCACTACCAGCGTATCGGCGAAAGTATCGATCCACCAGCTCGCCAGCCCGGACTTGTACTCCCCCTCCAGGAAGCTCATCATTCGGCGGTCGTGGGGCATGGGGAACGGCCAGTCGTTGTCCTCGTAGCCCAGGATGAAGCTGCCGTCGGGTCCGGTGCCGTAGAGCAGGTAGAGAACTTTGTCGCGCCAGTAGCTGCTGCCGGTGAAATAGTCGCCCAGTCCGGCCGAACGCCAGGCCAGCAGGAGCAGCAGGGCGTAGTGCGAGCCGTGGCGGTCGTAGTCATAGCTTTCGGGCCAGCCGCCGCCCCAGCCGGCCCTGCCGGTCATCTCCCCGGCCGGGACGCCGTCGCCCAGGATTTCCTGCAGCTCGCCCAGTTCCTGCCTCACCAGTCCTTCCAGCCCCTCCGCGCGGGGATCATCGCCCCAGGCGGCCAGCATGGCCAGCCCCTGGCCCATGTTGCGGCCCCAGCACATGTTGTGGTAGACCGTCGCGAGCTGGTACCTTTTTTCCACTTCCTGAACCGACTCGATCAGCTTGCCGGCGAACAGCTTTTTCTCCGGCCCGGAGAACACGGCATAGGCCCAGTCGAAGGCGAGGCTGTGGTCGACCAGACCGTCGTATCGGCCGATCACCTGGCCGAGCTGTTCGCGGAGAGCCGCCAGGCCGGTGGTATCCGCGGTCAGCAGGTAGACCAGGGCCCGGTCGGAAGCATGATTCGAGGTCTTCACCCGCCGCCAGATTTCAGCATATCCCCTTTGGCCGATCCTGCCGCGCAGCTGGTCGACTCCCGGCACCTTGCCGTTCGGCTGCCGGTTGAGGTAAAGCCGGGGATGGGGACCCAGCTCCAGGGCCGCGGCTGTCGCCTGCTGGCAGAGAAGAATAGCCAGTGCCACTGCGAACCGGTGAAGTCTCATCTTGCGGCCCTCCATAGTTGGTTCCCGCGAAATCCATGTTTGCCGGGGTTGAGCACGAGAGAGGCATTGGAGCGGGTGAAGACCAGCTCCAGCGGCCGGGATCCCTCTCCCAGACTGAATGGGCTGGACCAGAAAAAGCGGTATCCGTCCACGGTAACCGGCTGCAGGCTAACCACCCAGTATGAACCCGGTGCGAGCCCGACAATCCGGGCCGCGCTTTCAGCATAGAGAGTCGCCTTGGCCACGGCCGTGGACTCGATTTTGGCGTTGAAGGCCGCGAGCAGCGAATCGATATCGGGAAATTCCGCGCCGATTTTCAGCCGGCTCCAGATTTCATCCGGGTCCTCGGCCACCACCACCAGCGGCACCTCGCCGGAAACGGGAAACTCTGCCGACCGGAATTCCAGCCGGACGCTGATCCGGCCGGAGGAAGCGCCGGCCGAACAGGAGTGCAGCGTCAGCCCCAGCACGAACGGCAGCCACGCGGTGTAACGCAGCCTCCGGGTACGAAAGCGGCCTGGCATCGGGCAGATTCCGGTAATCCGTTGAAGGTGCCG
>JAZDIG010000237.1:0-15137 GCA_043805105.1 Candidatus Glassiibacteriota bacterium
TGATGCCTGATACGCGTGCCTTCCAGGAGCCGTTTGCACACGGAGAGCACCTGGTTCGGGTTGACCGGCTTGACCAGGTAGTCGTCCACCCGGTGGCCGATCGCCTGGTCCATCAGGTCCTCCTCCTCGCTCTTGGTCACCATCACGATCGGCACGTTGGGATCGGCCACCCTCAGCTCGCTCACCGTCTCGATCCCGCGCTTGCCCGGCATCTGTTCGTCCAGCAGGATCAGGTCCACCGGGCTGGTGCACAGCATCTCGACCGCATCGTCGCCATGGTGGCGGTCTCCACGGTATAGCCTTTCTGCTTGAGGAAGAGGATCTGGCTTTTCAGCAGCTCGATTTCATCATCCACCCAGAGTATTTTCCAGGATAATTCGTTTGACATGGATTTTAGTCTCGCCCTAAATTGGATTTCAGACTTATTATCGCCGGCAATCCCGGCACAGCCACCGAACAGGGAAATTGAATTCCCTCTCGCCCGAAACGCAGACGGCCCGGGCGAGGGTAGTTAATGTTAGGGTCAAACCTCGGCGGTGTCAACAGAAGGCGAGTAAATTCGTGAAAATCCGGAAGGAAACCGCTACGGACGCTCCGGCGATCCTGGTGGTGCGGTTCAGCTCGATCGGGGACGTGCTGCTGGCCACGCCGGTGTTGCGAGCGATCAAATCCCGCTGGCCGGGTGCGCGGGTGACTTTCCTCACCCGGGAACGCTTCGCGCCCCTGCTGGCAGGCAACCCGCACGTGGATGAAGTGGTTTCGGTGGATCAAGGCGCCGGCCTCGAGGCGCTGCGGGAAGCCTGCCGAACTCTTCAGGAACGGAAGTGGCACCTCCTGGTGGACCTGCACGGCAGCCTGCGGAGCCGGCTGGTGAGCCGGCTGGTGCGGGCCGACTGCAAAGTGCGCTACAGCAATCTGCGCTTTCGCCGTACCCTGCTCATTTATACCAGGCTGGATTTCTACGGTAAAAGAGTTCCATCCGTAGCCGAGCGCTACGCCGCCTGCCTGCGGGATTTCGGGATCGAGCTGGATGAAAAGGGGTGCGAGCTAGTTCTGGGCGAAAGGGACCACGAGGAGGCGGACAACCTGATCCGGCTGGCCTGGCCGGATCGAGTTGATTATCTGGCCGTGGCTCCGGGGGCGGCCTGGCCGGTCAAGCGCTGGCCCGCCGAACGTTTTGCCGAGGCGGCCCGGAGGATTGCCGAGCGGCGCGGGTGGAAAGTGGTGATCCTGGGCGGGTCAGATGACCGTGAGGCCTGTGCCGAAGTGGCGGGGGGCCTGGACCCCGGCCTTTGCCTGGACCTGGCTGGCCGCTTGAGTTTACGCGGGTCGGCCGCGGCTGTGGCAGGGGCGAAGCTGTTGTTGACCAACGACACCAGCCTGATGCACATCGCCACTGCGGTAGGCACGCCCGTGACCGCGGTTTTCGGGCCGACTGTCAGGCAATTCGGTTATTTCCCGTACAGGGCTAAGGAGGCGCGGGTGGTGGAGGCGGACATCTGGTGCCGGCCCTGCACGCACAACGGCCGAATGAGGTGCCCGCTGGGGCATTTCCGGTGCATGAGGGGAATAGGAAAAGAGGAGGTAGTACGGGCAATGATTAAACTTACAGAATAAACTACTCCATTCGGGACAGGCGCTAATGAAAGCCTCTGTTGACCGGCGACCGCAATTACTCTGTCCGGAGAATGTCGCCAAGCTTTATGTAGTTCTCGTGGCAGCGGGCTTATTGCTGGCGGGTTACTCCGCCTATACGCTGTTCTGGGGTGTCAGCATCCTGGGTGACTTTCAGGCGTGGGTGACAGTCGTCGCGCTGGCGGCGATTGCAGGCGGGCTGCTGCCGAAGGTCAGGAAACTGACAACCGGTCTGATCTGCAAGTCCGGAGAAAGCCCGGAGCCTTCAGTGTTCGGCCCGAACCGGGACGAGATAGCGGCGCTGATTATCGCCTGCCTGGCACTCGCTTTTTTCCAGCGGACACCGGTAATGGGGGACGGGCATTATTTTATCTACCAGCAGGGCGCCAAGCTGCCGGCGGAAATGGCTCTCGACCTGAAGCGTCCGTTCTGCGACTGGCTGGTCAAGGAGCTTTACAGCATCCTCCGGTTCGCCCTGGGACCCGAAGTCTACCTGGCGGCCGCCACCTCAGCCAAAAGCCGTATCGTCTGGTCTTTTCTGGCCGCAGTGGGGGCTTTTTTTTTCTTCTGGTATCTGTTCAAGCTGATAGTCGTGCTGGCTGGAGGAAGCGGGTGCCGGGCACGGCTGCTGGCAGCTCTGGTCATGACAACGGGCACGATGGCTCTTTTCAGTGGTTATGCGGAGCTGGTCGCGGTCCGGATGGCACTGTTATCGGCCTGGCTGTACGTTTCGGTTCTCGTGGTGGAGGGAAAAGTCCCGCCCTGGGCGTTTTTCGCCCTGCTGTTTTTTTCAATCGGTTTTTACGTCACTTTCGTGGCCCTGGCGCCCGCAGCGGCTTACGTAATAATCGCCAGGCGTAAAGACGTCCGGGCCCATCTCCTGGCGTGGATTCTGTCGATTTTCCTGCCGCTGGCCCTGTTCACGCTCCTGGTGGAATACACCATTGGCACCGGTGACTTTTTCGGTCAGTTTTTCGCGCAGCGGGAAGTTTTGGCCGGGGCGGCCGGAGAGCAGACTTTATACGGTGCATTTTCCGCCGGACATTTCTACGATTTACTAAACGTATTTTTCATGCACAGCCCTCTGAATCTTTTACTGGCGGGCTGGACTGTGAACGCGCTGGTGAGCTATCGCCGGGCGTGGATCGGAGACAGAGTTTCGCTGCTGTTGGTGGCGGTCACTGCGGGCCTGGGTCTGGAGCTGTTCGTCTTTAATCCAGACTTGGGTATGCAGAGGGACTGGGACATATTCGCTCCCCTGGCCCTGGCCGTTCCGCTGCTGAGTTATCGCCTTTGGCATGTTGGCCGGGGGCAGGGGCGGGATGAGGAGCTGGCCCGGGTGCTGGTGCCGCTGTTGCCGCTGGCGCTGGTGCATCTGAGCCTCTGGACGGCTGCGCTGCATTCGCGCGACATTTTGCTGAAGAGAGTAATGCGGAGTACGGAGCAGTCTATGTATTATACGAAAGCCAGCAGAAGGATTGCGGCCAGTGCGGTGGCTGTTTACTGTCTGAACGAGGATTACCGGCCGGCATACCTGATCGAACGCGCCGGCTGTGACCTGGACTGGCGGGAGTTATTGTTTTACTGGCTTTCGGAAATCGGTAACCACCGGCAGATGGAAAGCTACATCGATTCCTTATCTGATGAACTCACTGACCTGGATCTGGGGAACATAGGTACGTTCTGGCTCAAAAGAAATCAGCTGGATGACGCTCTTTACTATTTCCGCCGGTCCTATTCGCTGAGGAAGGAAACCGATGAAGAGATTGTTGTGCTGGGTACCTGCATAGTAGGCCTGGTGGATTATTACGCCAAGACCGGCCGGGATGCGGCCGCTATCTATTATTCGACATACTTACCGGATGATATGCTGAAAGAGTTATATCCCTGGGCCTGGACGACGGTGGAAAAGTGGAGGCTGAGCGGCACCGAGGAAGAGACTCTGGCGGGACTGGAAAGGACTGCCGCTTTGCATATTTTCAACAATGGAATTGCTTTGGTAAATCACCACCGGCTGAAAACAGCTCTTCTGGAACTGCAGGAAGCAAAAAGGCTCGGCTACGACAGTCTGCAAGTCAACAGGGCTATTGCAACGATTAACAGAAGATTAATGAGCCAGGACGGAGCGGGGGTGAAGAGATAGGATAAGACATTATTGGCAGGGGTAACGGCTGGTAAGAAATGATATCTTTTTGAGTGAACTCACCTGAAAATCAGCTTCTCTATCATCTCCATACCGCTGCCCCGGCGAATGAGCGGCTCGATGAAGCGCCGGTGAGTGGGATCGATGTAAGCTTTGACCACGGTGCAGCCTCGTCTGCCGGGCGTGAGCGTGCCGGTCGCGGGCAGGGCCGGCAGTAACACAGTATCGCCCCTGATCGCCTGCACTTCCTCGCCGGACTCGCCCCTCACGCTCATTTCCCCCTCCACTACGGTCAGCACCACGAAACTCCGGCCGCCGGTGTCCTCCCGGCAGGTGCTGGAAAGCTCCAGCCGCTCCACGCTGAAATACCGGCAACTGGCCAGGTGGGTGACCCGGTTACCGGCCTCGTAGTAGGAAATCCCCTCGATCTTGTCCGGGCTTTCGTCGTCAAAATCGATCACGTCCAGGCCCTTGTCAACATGCAGGGGCCGGGGCGTGCCATCCGGTTTCAGGCGGCCCCAGTCGTTGAGCCGGTAGGTCATGTCCGAATTCTGCTCGATCTCCAGGATGATCGACCCTTCTCCGATCGCGTGCACGACGCCGGCGGGCATGAAAATGAAATTGCCGGCTGCCACCGGGAAGCGGCGCACCATCCCGGCCAGCCCCTCTCCGGTTTCCAGCGCCCGGCGGAACTCTGCCGGCTTCACTCCCGGGGCGAGCCCCCGGATCAGTTCGGCGCCCGGTTCGGCGTGGACCACGTACCAGCATTCGGTCTTGCCGTACTCGCCGTCGTGGCGGCCGGCGTAGTCATCCGGCGGGTGGACCTGCAGCGACAGAAGCTGCCGGGAGTCGATGAACTTGGTGAGCAGTGGAAATTTTTCCCCCTCGCCGGCGGCAGGGGATCGGCCGACAAGCTCCCGGGGCTTTTCGCGGTAGATTTCAGCCAGCGGCACACCGGCCAGGGGACCGTTGAGCGGGTGGGTGATGTCGTCGCGGTAAAGGGTGAGCTCCCAGCTTTCGCCGATCAGCTCGGCGGGCGGGAGCTTTTTGTTCAGCAGCTTTTCCAGCATCCGGCCGCCCCAGATTTTGCTCTTGAAGACCGGGGCGAGTTTCATGGGATAGAGCGGCGGTTGAGGCATCGGGGGTTTCCCTATGTCCGGCCGGCGAGGGTGTTCCCCGCGGTAATCAGATCGACGGTAACGTAAATTAAATGCCCAGTAAACGGGCGCAGCATGCTGCGCCCCTACGATTCACACCGGTCGTTATCGCTCGACCCGGCCGATCAGGGCGGCCAGTTCGTCGAGCAGCTCGCTGCAGCCCTGGCCGGTGGCCGCGCTGGTGGCGATCACCTGTTCGGCCTCGACAGCTCCGTTCAGGGAGGCGACCAGGCCGCGGATACTGGCTGTCTGTTTCTGGCGGCTCAGTTTGTCCGCCTTGGTCAGGGCGATCATCAGGGGGATCTGCTTTTGCGCCAGGGAGACCAGCATCCGGCGGTCGGTGTCGGCCAGCTCGCGCCGGATGTCGACCAGGCAGACCACCCCGGCCAGCATCGTGCTCGATTCGAGATAACGCTCCACCAGAACCCGCCACTGGGCGCTGACTTCGACCGGGGCCTTGGTGTAGCCGTAGCCCGGCAGGTCGACCAGGTAGAAAAGATCGTCGATCCGGTAGAAGTGAATGCGGCGGGTCTTGCCGGGAGTGGAGCTGATGGGGGCCAGGCGCTTGCGGCCGAGCAGGCGGTTAACGAGCGAGCTTTTGCCCACGTTGCTCCGGCCGGTGAACGCCACCTGCGGCAGGTCGTCGGGCAGTCCGGTGTCCCGCGGGCCGAACGAGCCGACCGGTTCCACTGTCTTGACTTTCATCCGTTACCGTCCAGATCGTTTTTCCCGGCCGCCACGGAGAATCAGTGCCGGTAGCTCCCGGACTGCGCGGGACTGCCCTTGTCCACGCCGAGGAAATCCGCGCTCCCCAGCCTGGGCGGAGGTGTTTCCAGGGCGTAGGCCAGGACTTCGTCGATAGTGTCGGCGAACCGGATCTCGACCTTTTCCCGCACCTCGCGGGGCAGATCGTCCAGGTCTTTGCGGTTGCGCAGCGGCCAGATCACCTTTTTCACCCCGGCGCGGAAGGCCGCGGTGGTTTTTTCGTTGAGCCCGCCCACAGGCAGGACCCGGCCGCGCAGGGTGATTTCGCCGGTCATCGCCACTTCATGGCGCACCGGGATTCCGGTGAGGGCGCTGACCACGGCGGTGGCGATGGCCACCCCCGCGCTCGGCCCGTCCTTCGGCGTCGCCCCCTCGGGCACGTGGATGTGGAAGTCGCGCTTGCGGTAGAAGTCGTGGTCGATGCCGAATTCGGCGCTGCGGGAGCGCACGTAGGTCATCGCCGCCTCCGCCGATTCTTTCATCACGTCGCCGAGATGCCCGGTCAGGAGCAGCTTCCCCCGGCCCGTAACCGGGGCCACCTCGATATGCAGCACCGACCCGCCGGCGCCGGTCCAGGCCAGGCCGTTGGCCAGGCCCACCCGGTTGGCGGTCTCCAGTTCGGTGTCGAGAAAGCGCGGGACGCCGAGGTAGCTCTTGAGCCGGGCCGGAGTCAGCCTGACCGGCAGATTCACCTGGCGCCGGCCGGCGAGACGGCGCGCCACCTTGCGGCAGATCGAGCCCAGCTCGCGTTCGAGGTTCCGCACGCCGGCCTCGCGCGTGTAGTGCTCGATCAACGTGCCCAGGCCATTGTCCGAAATTTCGAGCTGACCAGTCCCGATTCCATGCTGCTTCAGCTGCTTGGGCAGGAGGAAGCGCCTGGCGATCTGCATCTTTTCGTTGTGCAGGTAGCCCGGCAGGCGGATCACTTCCATGCGGTCTCGCAGCGGATCGGGGATGTTCTGTTCGTAGTTGGCGGTGGTGATGAACATCACTTTCGACAGGTCGTAGTCCACTTCGAGGTAATGGTCGACGAACTGGCAGTTTTGTTCGGGGTCGAGCACTTCCAGGAGAGCCGAACTGGGGTCGCCGCGGAAATCGCTGTTCATCTTGTCGACCTCGTCGATCAGGATCACCGGGTTGATCACGCCGGCCCGCTTCATGGCCTGGACGATTTTACCCGGCAGGGCGCCGATATAGGTGCGGCGGTGGCCGCGGATTTCGGCTTCGTCGCGCACTCCGCCCACGGAGATGCGCACCAACCGGCGGCCCAGGGCCCGCGCCACGGACTTGCCCAGGGAAGTTTTGCCCACGCCCGGCGGGCCGACGAAGCAGAGGATGGGGCCTTTGAGCTGGCCCACCAGCTTGCTCACCGCGATGAATTCCACAATCCGGTCCTTGGGTTTTTCCAGGCCGTAGTGGTCTTCGTCCAGAATCGTCTGCACCTTCTCCACGCTCAGCCGGTCCTTGGTGGCTTCTTTCCAGGGCAGCGAGAGGATCCAGTCCAGGTAGTTGCGCACGACGGTTGCCTCCGGGCTTAGCATGCTCATGCGCGACAGCTTGCCGATTTCTTTTTCGGCCTTTTTGCGTACCTCGGCGGGCAGGCCCTTGCTGGCGGTCTGCTGTTTCAGCTCCTCGATCTCGTCGTACTCGTCATCTTCCTGGCCCAGTTCGCGGTGGATCGCCTTGAGCTGTTCCTGGAGGTAGAATTCGCGCTGGTTCTTGAAGATCTGCTTCTTGACATCGTCGTCGATCTTGCGTTCGAGCTTGAGGATTTCGAGTTCGGCGTTCACGTACTGGCAGATCAGCTCGAACTGGCGTACCAGGGAGTCGCTTTCGAGCAGGTCCTGCTTGGCGTCCATGCGGATCAGCAGGTGGCCGGCGATGATGTAGCCCAGCCGGAGCGTGCTTTCGACGTTCTGGATCGAGACCAGCAGCTCGTCCGGCAGCCGCGGGTTGAGCTTGACGTAATCCTCGAACAGGCTCAGGGCTTTGCGGCTGAGCGCCTCGAGCTGCTTGGATTCGAAGACGTGGAACGGGTACACCTCGATACGGGCCCGCAGGTAAATATTGCCCGAGCTGAAGCGCCTGATCCGCACTTTCTCCAGGCCCTCGGTGAGGATCTTGAGCGTGCCGTCCGGCAGGCGCACGGTCTGCAGGATGCGGGCGATCACACCCACCCGGTAGAGGTCGCTGCCGGCCGGCTCCTCGTTGTTGCCGTCCTTCTGCGCCACCAGCACGATCAGCCGGTCGTTCAGCATCGCGGCCTCGATCCCGGCCACCGATGTCGGCCGTCCCACCATGAGCGGGATCACCATGTAGGGAAAAACGACCACGTCCCTGAGCGGCAGAACGGGGAGAACCTCGGGCACGTGGAATACTTCGCTGTCCTTCACGAAGGTAATGGTCCGCTTGTCATCCATTCCGCATCACGTCCCTTCACTGGACTCCTGCATAGAAAAAAACCACGCTCCCGCTGCAGCGTGCGTGGTCAGGATAAATATCGGTAAAGTTGCCGGAAGGCGCAACCTTCTCTTCCCGCCGGTTATACCCCGCTACCGGCAACGGGTTCTCTACTGGCCGAGCTTCCGTTCCTGGCGCGGAATGGCGCGGAACAGCAGGAATGGATTTTCTTTCACCGTATTGGAGAACTCCTTGAGGTTTTCCGAGGTGGTATTGAGATTGTCCAGGATAACCCGGATGTTGGATGAGTTAGACAGTAACATCCGGTCCACGTGGTCGATGGTCGTATCGATCTGCGCCAGGGCGCTGCTGGCCCGATTCAGAGCCTGGCTGGCATCGGCCAGGGTGGTCCGCAGGAGCGTGTCGTTGCCGGTGACCATCCGGTCGAGGTCCCGGGTCAGGGAGTCGAGCGTGAGCACGGTCTGGTCGGCATCGCGCATCAGGGCGGCGAAGTCCGCCTTACTGTCGTAGATCACGGAATTCAAGCCGGTTACGATTGAATCGATCCGGGCGAGGTTCTCCGGTTTCAACAGGCGGTTGACCCGGCTGAGAATCACCTGCAGGGTGTCGCCCACCACCCCCACGTGCTCCATGACCTCGTCCATGGTGGTCAGCTCTTTGCTGGCGATCAGGTCGCCGGGCGAGAGCAGGGGGGCGGCGGCGGGGTTCTGCTCCAGCTCCAAGTGCTGCTCGCTGGTGATGGAGATGAAGCTCAGATAGGCGGTGGTATTGTCCTTGACCGGCAGTCCTTTCTGCACTTCGATGGTGAGTTCGATAAGATTATTCCCATCGCTGATGAAATCGAGACTGGAGACTTTGCCCACCAGCACCCCGCCCATCCGCACCGGTGATCCCACTTCGAGACCGCCGACGTAGTTGAGGCGCACGCGGTAGTGGTCCAGTTCCTTCCAGAACTTGGCCCCGGAGATAGCCACGAGGATGCCGGTGAACAGAACCAGGGCGAAAAAGATCCAGACACCGGCTTTGATTTCGCTTTTACGGTAACGGGCGTTTCGGCTTGGCATTTATTATTCCACGGACTGGGTTTGAGTTAACCGACAGAATCAATCCGCTGTCAGGGCCCTGGCATACTTGCCGATCTCGGCCTCGCTGTACTCCTCCGGCCTGCGTTCGATGAACTGCCGCACCCGTGGGTGTTCGCTCTGCTGGAACAGTTCCTTGGGTCCGCTGAATATGACCTCGCCGTCGTGCAGCATGATCACGCGGTCGGCGATCAGGTACATCGAGGCCATTTCATGGGTGACCACCACGATAGTCATCCGGAGCGCTTTTTTGAGCTTGAGGATCAAATGGTCGAGTCCGGCGGCGACGATCGGGTCGAGACCGGCGCTGGGCTCGTCGCAAAACAGTATCTCCGGGTCCATCGAAATGGCCCGGGCGAAAGCGGCGCGCTTTTTCATCCCGCCGGACAGCTCGCTGGGCATGAAGCTTTCGAAACCGGAAAGGCCCACCATGTCCAGCTTGATTTTGGTCATGATCTGGATCGTGGATTCCTCGAGCCGGGTGTGTTCGCGTAAGGGCAGGGCCACGTTGTCGCCCACGCTGATCGAGTTGAAGAGGGCCGAGCTCTGAAAGACCACGCCCACCTTGCGCAACAGCTGGCTCATCTGGCCTTCGTCCATCTCGGTTATGTCCTCTCCCTTGATGAAAATACTGCCGCCCTCGGGCTTACGCAGGCCGATGATGTGCCGCAGGAGTGTGCTCTTGCCGCAGCCCGACCCGCCGAGGATCACGGTGGTTTCGCCCCGCCCGACCCGGAGGCTGACTTTATTCAGGATCACCCGCTCCTCGAACTGTACCAGCAGGTCCTGGACCCGGATTATATCGTCGCTGTTATCCCCGTTTTCCATTCCGGCTTACCAGATGTAGTAGAACAGAGAGGTAAAGAAGGCATCCGACACGATTATCAGGAAGATCGACACCACCACGCTCATGGTGGTGTTCCGGCCCACTCCCTCGGCGCCGCCTTCCACCTTGAAGCCCATGTAGCAGCCGGTCAGCCCGACCAGGGCGGCGAAGACGACACTCTTGATCAGCCCGGTGAGCAGGTCCTTGAAGACCAGGGCGAAGATCGTGCGCGTGATGTAGCGGGTGAAGCCCAGATCGAGGCTGAAGACGGCGATCGAGACGCCTCCCATGATCCCGACGAAATCGCTGATGACGGTCAGGCAGGGGACCATGATTCCCAGGGCGAGCAGCTTGGGCACCACCAGGAACTTGACCGGGTTGAAACCCATCGACTGCAGCGCCTCGATCTCCTCGCCCACCTTCATCGTGCCGATTTCGGCCGCGATTCCGCTCCCCGAGCGACCGGCCACGATAATGGCGGTCATCAGCGGCCCCAGCTCCCTGACCTGGGCCACCGCCACCAGGTCGGCGGTGAAGATTGTCGCCCCGAACTGCTCGAGCTGGTAGGCGCTCTGCATGGCCAGGATCAGGCCGATAGAGAACGAGATCAGCATCACGATCGGTACAGCGTTGACCCCCACCTTGACCATCTCGTCGAAAGTGCTTCCCACCCGCAGGCCCTTGCCTAGCAGGGGAGCGGCGAAGGTCCAGTAGAGGCTGTCGAGAATCAGCCGGTAGAGGAAAACCAGGCTGCTCCGCATCCCGACAGCTCTCCTGCCGAAAGAGCCGAAGAACCGATCGATTACCGTCTGCTTGACGGTCCTCGCTTCTTCCATCCGGTTTTCCTCCGGTCAGTTGCCGGTGGCGAAGGGTTCAACCGCGGCCTTTCTGTGCCGCCTCTCTCGTCTCGAAAATGTGGAACACGCGGTCCAGCCGCGCCAGTTCCAGCACTTCCCGAACTCCTACGCTCAGGCAACAGATACGGAAATCGCCGTCGTATTTGCCGGTCAACTTCATGCCTTCCACCAGTGTCGCCACGCCGCTGGAATCCATGTACTCCACACTTGTCAGGTCGACTATCAGGGGGACGATTTTTTTCTTGGCCAGCCGGGCGATCGCCTTGCGCAGTTCGGGGCTTGAATAGAGGTCGACATCT
Organism: Candidatus Glassiibacteriota bacterium; assembly: GCA_043805105.1. GTDB lineage: Bacteria > Gemmatimonadota > Glassbacteria > GWA2-58-10 > GWA2-58-10 > JAZDIG01. Next base: position 11,186 of record JAZDIG010000237.1, read on the forward strand.
CCCTGCACGGATATCACTCCGCCCTTGTCGTCAACTTGTACGCTTAATTGCAACTTTTTTTTCTCCTGTTGCGGATAGATACTTGACCAGCTTAAGAACAGTGCCGGATTTACTGCTTGTCCGGTATTTCACTTTGTCCATGACCGAATGGATCAGGATCACACCCAGGCCGCCGGGCCGCAGCGGAGCCTCCGAGCTCTCGATTTCACGCCGGCGCTTTTCGATGCAGCGCTGCAGACGCTGCAGGTCGATACTGTCGCCGAAGTCACGCAGGAAAATTTCGATCCGGTCGCCGTACAGGCAGATGCGGACGACGATGCTGCCCGCGAGCGACCCGCCGTAGCAGTGGCGTATGATGTTGGTGCAGCCCTCGTCCACCGCCAGGGTGATAGCGTGGGTTACCCGGGAGTCGAAGCCCACCATCTCACAGGCCTGGGCCACGGTCTTGCGCACCAGCCGCATCATTTTCGGGTCGCTGGGGATGGTGATGTCGATCGCATCTCTCATGGTCAGTGCCAGATCAGTACCAGTATCGTTATATCGTCGAACTGCCTTTCATTGCCGGCGTGGCTGGTGACCGCCTTGACGATCCGGTTCACCAGCTCGCGGGGCGACCGCCAGTCGCCCCGGACCGCATTTTCGACTTGGCGGAGCGAGAATTTTTCGCCTTTACTGTTTTTGGCATCCAGGATTCCATCTGAGAACAGCACCACGGTGTCGCCGCTGATAAGGACGTGCTGAGCTTCCTCGAACCGGGTGTCACTCAGAATACCCAGCGGGATGCCCTCACTCACGTAGAGTCGGGTGAGCTCACCGGTCGACCGGCGGAACAGGATCGGCGGGATGTGGCCGCCGTTGACGTAATTGATCCGGCCGTGGATGGCATCCAGAGTCATGTAGACCATGGTGACGAACATCCCCTGCTGGCTGCGCTCGGACAGCATCTGGTTGAGGATTTTGATAGTCGGCACGGGGTCCTCCGCCTGGTGGGCCTGGAAGCGGAAGTCGCTGATCAATCTGGCCATATAGAGGGCGGCGGGCATGCCCTTGCCGGAGACGTCGCCGATGGTGATGCCCAGAAGGTCCGGACGCAGCTCGATACAATCGTAGAAGTCGCCGCCCACCAGGCTCGCCGGCTGGTTCATCGCCGCGATCTCGAACTTGCCCGCTCCGGACAGGTTGAAGCTGCGCGGCAGGAAACCCTGCTGGATCGTGCTCGCCAATTCGAGTTGCTGCTGGAAGCGCTGGTTGTTAAGCAGCGCCAGGTGCATCTGTGCGTTCTGTACCGCCACCGACACGCCCCGGCAGAACGTCCCGAATAGCTGCAGATCCTCCTCGTTGAACGACCGTCCGTCAAGCGGGTTGACCACTTCGGCCACACCCAGGAGCTTACCCTGGGCAATCAGCGGGGCCGCCATAATCGAGCGGGTCGTGAATCCGGTGCGCTTGTCGGTGCCGGAGTAGAAGCGTCCGTCCTGCATCACGTCCGGCACCACCACCGGCTGGCGATGTTCGGCCACCCAGCCGGCGATGCCCTGACCCAGCTTGAGCGTAAAGCTCTCTTCCAGAGTTTTACCCACCCTGCCCAGCGCCACGCGGCATTCGAGAACCCCCTTCTCGTCGTTGAGCAGCATGACGCTACTGGCTTCCGAGTTCATCACGCTCTGGGAAATTTCCAGTACCTTGCGGATCAACTCGTCGAGATCGAACGTGGAGGTGAGGAGCACGCTCATGTCGATCAAGCTGGAAAAGAAGTTGGCCTTCCGCTGCAGCTCGTTGATCTCCGCCTGCATATCGTCGATTTTTTTCAGCAATTCTTCCGTACTCAAGACACTCCCCCTGAAATGAACAAGACAATTTTACCAGAGCCGGAACGATAAATCAAGCTTCAACATATTTTCTAACTTACGGGAATTTACCGGTCTGCGTGGAAGCGGAAGAATTCAGAGGAGACCGTACTTGTTGGCCCGGTAGATGAAAGTGTCGCGGCTCATGGAAAGCAGGCGGGCGGCCCTGGACTGGTTGCCGCGGCAGCGTTCGAGGGCCTGGGAGAGCAAGACCTTCTCGTGCTGTTCCCAGTCGAGTCCGTCGGGGGGGATGCTGAAGCTCCCGGCTGCGGCCCCGGGCTCCTGGGCGGAGGAGGTGAGCTGAAGGTCCGTGGCCTCGAGCCTCGGGCCGCCGGCAAAGAGCATCGCCCTTTCGATCACGTTGTGCAGTTCCCTGACGTTTCCGGGCCAGTCGTGGGCCAGCAGCTTGATTTCGGCTTCGAACCCGAGGCTCGCTATCGACTTGTTGAACTGCCGGTTGAATTCGGCGATGAACTGCTGGGCGATAAGCAGCACGTCCCGGCCCAACTGGCGCAGCGGAGGGAGCTGGCAGTCTACGACGTTGATCCGGTAAAAGAGGTCCTGGCGGAAGAGGTTTTCGGCCACCAGCTTGTCCAGGTCGCGGTTGGTGGCGGCGATCAGCCGGGTATCGACCTCCCGCTCGGCAACCTCGCCCAGCCGGCGCAGGTGTTTGCTTTCGAGAAAGGAGAGCAGCTTGGCCTGCAGTTCCAGGGGCAGCTCCGCAATTTCGTCCAGGAACAGGGTGCCGCCGGCGGCCTGCTCGATTATCCCCTCTTTGTCGTTCGAGGCGCCGGTGAAGGCTCCCCGGCGGTAGCCGAACAGCTCGCTTTCGAGCAGGCTGGCCGGTACGGCCGCGCAGTTCAGCTCGATGAACGGACCCTCGGCCAGCGGGCTGTTGTAGTGGATTATCCGCGCCGCCAGATTTTTTCCGGTGCCGCTTTCGCCGCGCAGGAGCACGCAGGTGGTGCTGACCGCCGCCACCTTGACCAGCACCTCGCGCATCTCCGCGATCTTTTTGTGCTCGCCCAGCAGGCTGCCGGGCCAATAGCGGCCACGGCGGTCCCGGTCGAGCGCCTCGACCCGGCGGCGCAGGCGGGTGAGTTCCAGGGCGTTGCGTACCGCCAGACGAAGCTTCTCGAAGCTGAAAGGCTTGGTGATATAATCGCTGGCGCCTTTTTTGAGCGCTTCCACCGCCGTCTCGATACTGCCGTGGGCGGTCAGCATGACGACCGGCAAGCTGCCGCTCAGGTTGCGAATCTGGCCCAGCAGCTTGATACCGTCCATCTGGGGCATCATCAGATCGAGCAGAACCAGGTCCGGCAAACCCTCGTTAGTGAGGGCCGCCAGGGCTTTGAGCGGGGAAGTGAAACAGCGCAGGGTGTACTCCTGTTCGCCGAGTATTTCCCTGAGCAGCTCGATCGAGTCGCTGTCGTCCTCGATTATGAACAGGGTGGGTTTCACGGCCGGCCGGCTCTCCCGGCGGAATCCGCCGCAAAAGTGATTCTGCCGGCCAGGCCCGCGACCGTCGCCGGGCCGATTCCCCTGACCCGGTCGGACAGCTCGGCCCCATCAGTGAAGGGACCGCCCCTTTCCCGTTCGGCCACGATCCTGTCGGCCAGGACCGGCCCGATACCGTCGAGCGCCTGCAGATCGAGGTTGGAGGCCAGGTTGACGTTCACCGGCAGCGCGCCCCGGTCCACTTCGGCCGCCACCCTGGCGAGCACCGCCGAATCGGCCACCGCGGGCCGGAAAGCAGCGGCTTCGGCGCCGCCGCGGGTCGAAAGCCGCAGGGCCAGCGCACCCACCGCCGCCACGGTGAGGCCCACCGCGGTCAGCGCCTGATTGCGGGTAAAAAGCATGGATTGCTAAATCTCCACCTGAAAATTGCCGGTCGGAAGCAGCTGACAGCCTGTTTGCCCACAATAATACAGCCAAGGGAACAAATTATCCATATCCGAGGGGGCGGGACAGCCGGGGCAAGCTCGAAATGGCTCAGAAGTCGAGCTGGATACTGAGCTTCATGTTGATAGTGATACGAGTGGTGCCGCTCTTGCGGTCCTTGTGGGAGTTGTAGCCGGCCGACAGGTTGCCGATTACCTGGGCGA
>JAZDIG010000238.1:0-3704 GCA_043805105.1 Candidatus Glassiibacteriota bacterium
GCCGCCAGGACCCGGTCGCCCGCTTCGATCATCCGGTGCAATTCGATAAAGCTCCTCACTTTATTTTCCAGCTCTGTTCCCGGCAAAGCCGATTCCTTTCCCCGTTTCCTCACGAGTGGAATAATAGTGGTTTCTATAACAAGTTAGACACTTCAGCCCGCCAAGTCAACCTCTGCGGCCGGTGCCGTCCCGATTGCCATCGAGAAAGCAATTCATTATAATATTCGGCTGATATACCAACCGGAAGGGATAACGGGACTGGAGTCAAGGATAAAAAAAGAAATCGCCGAGGCGATCCGCGAAGTGGCCCTCGACAACGTACACGGCGCGAGCTTCATCTGCCGGCGCTGTATCGAAATCCTGGGCCGGGCCGCCCAGGCCTGGAAGGGTCCGGAAGGCAAGTCCCTTTGGAACTATCTGGTTAAAGTGGGCCGCGCATTGGCCCAGGCCCAGCCGGCCATGGCCGCTCCGGCCAACCGGATCGCGGGATTGCTCGACGCGGTGAGCCGCCGTCAGGGGAGAGACGCCACTCGCAGCCGAGTGGCGGGGGAGGTGGATGCCTGCCTGAGCCGGCACGATTCCGAGCTGGAGCGGCTGGGCGAGGCGGGAGCGGTGCTCCTGGCCGAAAAATTCCGGGAGCCGGCCAGGATCGTCACCCTTAGCTACAGCGCCGCGGTCTACGCGGTCCTGAGCCGGCTGGCGCCCGATACCCAGACCCGGATCACGGTGGCCGAATCCCGGCCGCTCTGCGAAGGAGTCCGGCTGGCGGAAAAGCTCGCCGGGGAGGGCTTTACTGTCGAGGTGGTCACGGACGCCATGCTCGGGATCGAAACCGCCGGGGCTTCCTGCGTGCTCGTCGGCGCCGACACCGTGCTGCCGGACGGCGCGCTGATCAACAAAGCCGGGACGCGCCTGGCGGCCCTGGCCGCCAAGCTGGACAACGTCCCGCTCTACTGCTGCACCCCGACCGGCAAGGTACTGCCCTCGGCGGAAGGCGAAAAAACGGCGGACCGGGTATTCCAGAGGGAAGGCGACCCGGCTGAGCTGTTCGCCGGAAGCGCGGCCGGAGTACAGGCGCGGAACCTGTATTTCGACAGGACGGAGTACTTCCTGCTGAACGGCTTCATTACTGAAAGGGGATTCATTCGCGGCAGGGAAATCATCAACCTCAGCCGCGAGCTGGCCGAGGTCAGGGATCGGGTTTTCGGAATTCAGGCCGGGGATTGACCTGAGCAGGCGCTACCGATAGCGGTCAGTGCTCCTCCTTGCATTCATCCACACCCTCCATCGGGTCTCCACCCTTGCGCGGATTGGCCATGATCAATTGCTTGAGGTATTCGCGCACGAAGCAGATGAACCTCTCGCTCTCGCCGATCATCCGCGCGGCGTCCTCCCGGTTAACCTGGAACTGATCAGGCCGGTCGCCCTCGTCCCGCGTGTGGTAGCTGCGGTCGACAATCAGGCCGTATTCGTTCGGCACGTCCCCGGTCTGGACAAACAGCTCCTGGAACATGTTCAGCACCCGCTGGTGCTTCGTGGAATCCTTCATCCGGGTCGCCAGGAGCGATTTCACCGCGTAGTAATTGGCTTGGTAGACACGGTTAGCCGTTTCGGTCAGGTTGTCGGCCTTGAGCAAGAGGACCGCATCCGCCTTGCTCTCGATCGCCCGCTGGATCCGGTACTTGGCCAGGTCGATGAACATATCCTGCATGGTCGCCCCCTTTCATGAGGCCTGAGCGCGCCTGGGTCGCGGCATTTCAGCCTGACAACCGGGCGAGGTTCTTTTCTACTTTTTCCAGGGTTTCGAGATAGGATTGGCGCTTGTCCTGTTCCCGCCGGACCACTTCCTGCGGCGCCCGCTCGACGAAGTTGCGGTTGGAGAGTTTTTTGTCCACCTGCACCACGGCGTCGCGCAGACGGTCGGCCTCCCGGGTCAGGCGCCGGCGCTCGAGGTCCAGGTCGATCAAACCCTCCAGCGGCACGAACAATTCGGTCTTGCCCACCACCGCGGTGCCGCTGGCCCGTGGTTTGCCTTCCGGCCCGACGAAGTCGATCCGGCCCACCCGGGCCAGGTTCCTGACCAGCTCCGCGTGGGCACCCAGGACAGTCCGCACCTCCTCCCCGGCCGGGATCACCGCCAGGTCGGCCTGGCGAGCGGGCGGCACGTTCATTTCACTGCGGATAGTACGCACCGCGACGATCACCTCTTGCAGCAGGGCCATCTCCAGTTCGGCCTGCCGGTCGACCAGGGAGGTGTCCGGATCGACCCACGGCCGCTGGTAGATCGACTCGCCCTCGTGCGGCAGCCTCTGCCAGATATCTTCGGTGAGGAAAGGCATGAAGGGGTGCAGGAGCCGCAGGGAGGCTTCGAGGACGTGCCAGAGCACCCAGCGGGTGCGCTCGGCCCGGGGCCCCTCGAGCTTGCCCTTGGAGAGCTCGATGTACCAGTCGCACCAGTCGTGCCAGATGAACTTGTAAATCGTCTGGGCGGCGTCATTGAACCGGAAGGAATCGATCGCCCGGGTCACCTCGGCTGCCGCCTCCTGCAGCCGGCTCAGGATCCAGCGCTCCGGCAGGTCCTGGTCCCCCTCGAACCGCGGGACCGTGACCGCCAGCGGATCGAAATCGGGGGGGAAGTTCATCAGCACGAACCGGCTGGCGTTCCAGAGCTTGTTGGCGAAGTTGCGGCCCAAGTGGAACTTTTCGCGGGAGAGATAGACGTCCGTGCCGGTGGCGGTGATCGAAACCATGGTGAAGCGCATGGCGTCTGCACCGAACTGGTCGATCACTTCCAGCGGGTCCACCGCGTTGCCCAAGGACTTGCTCATCTTGCGGCCGGACTCATCGCGCACCGTGCCGTGCAGGTAAACGTCGCCGAACGGCACCTCCCCCATGAACTCCAGGCCGGACATTATCATGCGGGCCACCCAGAAGAAAATGATCTCCGGCGCGGTGGAAAGCACGCTGGTGGGGTAAAATCTTTTCAAATCCCCGGTCTGGTCGGGCCAGCCGAGCGTGCTGAAAGGCCAGAGCTGGCTGGAAAACCAGGTGTCCAGAACGTCCTCCTCCTGCCTGATCTTCCGGCTGCCGCAGGCGGCGCAGGAGTCCGGGTCGTTTTCGCTGACCGTTATTTCGCCGCAGTCGTCGCAGTACCAGACCGGAATCTGATGGCCCCACCAGATCTGGCGGCTGATACACCAGTCGCGGATATTTTCCAGCCAGTCGAAATATATTTTCGTCCAGCGCTCGGGGTGGAACTTCACCCTCCCCTGCCTGACCGCTTCCAGGGCCGGCCCGGCCAGAGGCTTCATCTTGACGAACCACTGCGAGGAGAGGTAGGGTTCGACCACGGTATCGCAGCGGTAGCAGTGTCCCACCGAATGCGCATGGTCCTCGATCTTCTCCAGCAACCCCTCCCCCTGCAGGCGGGCAACCAGCCTCTTGCGGCATTCGAAGCGGTCCTGGCCGTCGTATTCGCCGGCCAACTCGTTCATCCGGCCGTCGCCGCTCATCACCTGCACCTGTTCCAGGCCGTGCCGCCTGCCGATCTCGAAGTCGTTCGGGTCGTGGGCCGGAGTGACCTTGACCAGGCCGGTGCCGAATTCGGGGTCGACGTGGCTGTCCGCGATCACCGGTATCACCCGGCCGATCACCGGCAGCCGGAGAGTGCGGCCCACTATGTCCCGGTAGCGCTTGTCATCCGG
>JAZDIG010000239.1:0-8153 GCA_043805105.1 Candidatus Glassiibacteriota bacterium
GCCAGAGCGGCTATCCCATCGAACATGTCTTTCACCTTCCGTTCGGCCAGAAATCCCGCCGCTTCGGCCCTGAGGAAATCGAGGGAGACGTTGCTCGCTTTTTCACCCAGGGTGTAGTCCGGAGCGAAGACCTGTTTGAGAAAACCGGTGGACAGGCTGTCATCGAAAATGGACAGGCAGTAGACGCTGAACAGGCGCACGGTGTTGTAAGGGTCTTTGGCTATGGTCCGTCCGAAATACGGGACCACTCCCGGTCCCGCCTCAGTGACCATCTCCTTGGCCTGGAAAAAGAACTGCTGGGTGTAATCGATCGATTTGGTGCCAGAGATCAGTTGTACTTTCCAGACGGTGGTTTTCGCGGCCAGGTCGGCGGAGTTCTTGTTCAGGTTGAACCGCGCGACGCTCATCGCATCCTGGTACTGTCCCTGGTCGTACAGCTCCTCGACCTCGGTGAGCTTATTTCCCTGTGGCGGTGCGCTGATACCGCAAGCCAGGACGAGGATCGAGACAGTTGTGACCAGGTATTTCAACCATTGATAATTACTTGACATCATAGTGCCTCCAGGGTCGGGTTGGGGTTCACCTCTAATCACTGCGATCATTCAGGGTCCCCTGTCTTATCCTCCCGCTATCCGTATCATACTGCATTTGCCGTTGAATATGACGCCTTCTTCCACGGTCAGTTCGGAAGTCTGAACATCGCCGATCAGCTCGCCCGGGTCGTGAATCGCCACCCTTTGCGAGGCGAATACGTTACCCAGTACCTTGCCGCTGTTAATCACCGTGTCGGCATGAATGTCACCGCTGATGCGGGCTTTCTCTCCGATTATCAAAGTGTTCCGTACCGAGTCCTTCTTTTCACCCACAACTTCGCCTTCGATAGTTCCGTCTATCCGCATCGTGCCCGAAAAGACGAGTCTGCCGTCCACTTTCGTGGTCTCACCCAGGACGCTGTTGATACTGTCGATCACGATTTTTTTCTTCTTGCCGAACATCTATCGTCCACCCCTTGTGCAAGTAGCAATCGGCTCAGGATGCAGCCGGAATCGGTCTTTTCACGCGAGCAATCATCTCGCCTGTGTCTGAGTATACGAGAATTTCGAATTGGCCGGCAGTCCCACCCAGCTTCAATTCACCCCGGTAACCTTTGAACCGCCTGATCGCATACCTGTCACCCTGGCGGTAGTCCACCGGCAGGCCTTCCTGGATACGCACTTCAGGGAAAGAAGAAAGTTTCTGCCCCTGACTGTTCCTGAGGACTACGAAAAGATAGCCCCTCAGCATTCGCTCATCTGCGGTCGCGTTGTCCAGGACAAAAGAAAACTCGAGATTTTCGTTGCCGGTTTTCCGCTCGCAGGAAAGCTCCTGAATCGCCACCATCTCGTTTCCTTCGATAACCGGCTGGATACCCTCCACCACCGGCTTCTCCACTGCCTCTTCCTCGCTCTTGCCGGGAGTTGCCTGCTGTGTCCGGAGCGTATTGATCGAGCTCTGCATCGTACCGATGTCGGTTTTCAGCGACCTGATTATCTCTTCGAGCTGCTGGTTGTCCTGGAAAAGCGAAAAGTAACCCTTGATAAAGAAGGCGTAAGTCGATACGCCGCCCACGAACAGGATCACGAGAATTATAAGCAGTCTTATGGAGATAACGTAAGTGACCGGGCGGTTGGTGTCTTTCATGAATATGACTGTCAGGTGGTTCTTTTTCACAGGAAATCACCTTGGTCCGTAGAAATATCGTGCCCGTCCGAACAAAACTACAACGAACCGTTCGTTTTATATTGTGTCCCGGGCCGTACATTCGACGGCCTGCCAGTACCGCCTTCGACTCAGTAATTTATTCCCGTTCTCTCTCCAAGTCAAACTAAAAAGGCCCGCAAGGAGTTTATTTCTTCTCTACAGCGCCGTTTTCCAGTCTTTCCAGGAGGTAGTCGACCAGTCCTTTCATGCACTCCCTGAGGTGGTCGAAAATCAACCGGTACATCTCATTGCCCCCGCCGAACGGGTCCAGGATGTCCAGGATCCCGCCCGAATCCGGGTGGAATTCACCCAGCAGCCGCAAGTCCTTATCGACTGCCTGCCGGTTCTGAGACATCATTGCCAGGTGAGTTTTCTGCATCACCAGCAACAGGTCTGCCTCTTTGATTATCTTTTCGGTAAGCTGCCTGCTCCGGTGTCCGCCGATGTCGATCCCCCGGTCGGCGCAGACCGCTATGGCTTCGGGGCTGGCCGGCAATCCCGCGGCGGCCATCAATCCGGCCGAGCAGATGGAAACCAGGTGACCGAGCTCGCGGCCGGCAAGCATATCGGCAAGGATACCGACGGCCATCGGGCTTCTGCAGGTATTACCAGTACAGATGAAGACAACTCTTATCTTTTTCCTGGGCTTTTTTTTCTGCATTCGGTTCAGCTTCTTTTTATCAGCTCGATCCCGGACGCGCGCTCGATCTCGGCGGCTGGAATCGCACCCTCTCTGAGCAGAACCACCCTCTCCGGTTCGGCCACGGATAGGACAGTCGATGGTCTGAACGCATTGTTCAGAAGATCGTCAATAACCGCCAGGGCCGGCAGATCGCCGGGATCGGCTGCGCCGGCCGCAAGTAGTTCTTCCACGAACGCGGCCGGGTCTCCCGGCACCTCCCCACCCGAAATTCCCAGGCTGGTGGACACTACGGGCAGGTCCGCCTCCCGCACCACCAGAGCAGTGAACGGGTGCGAACTCTGCCGCAGGGCGATGGTATCGCAGTTCCAGGCCGGGTGGTTCCTGATCGGCAGTCCTGCCCGGAAAACCAGAGTCAATGCGCCCGGCCAGAATTTTTCCGCCAGGGCGCGTGCCCGGAGGGTGACATCCCGGCAGAGGGTGTCGATCCAGCTCTGGTCCGGAACGAGCAGGATCAGCGGCCGTGTGTCAGGTCGGCCCTTGAGCCGGCGGATTCTCTCGATTGAATCGGCTCTGTCATAACGGCAGCCGTAGCCGTGGATCGTTTCAGTCGGATGCACGATTACCGCGCCGTCTTGCAAAAGTTCCGCAGTGACTGCCACCAGGCCGCGGTCGAATTCGCTCCCCCTGATTCTGACCAGCCTCTCAGCCACCTTTGGCGGCCTCGAGGATGCGCAGGGCGAGATGCGCTGCGTTATTCGCTCCGTCGATCCCGACCGTGGCCACCGGCACGCCGGGCGGCATCTGAGCGATAGCCAGGAGGGAGTCCAGGCCGGACAGCGCACCGGCGGCTATCGGTACGCCGATCACCGGCAATTTGCAGAACGAAGCGCAGTATCCGGGCAAGGCGGCGCTCATTCCAGCGCCGGCGATAATTATTTTTACGCCCCGCTTCTGGCCCTCCTCGACAAGCCTGCGGGTTCCATCCGGGTCCCGGTGCGCGCTCGAAACATGGGTGCTGAAGCCCACTCCCGCTTCACGCAGAACATCCTCGGCTAACGCCATCACTTTACGGTCCGACTCGCTCCCCATCAAAATGAGAACTTCTTCCGGCATACCGTTCTCTCCCAATGCTTGCCAATGTTATTTTGCAGGACGAAGGACCCGGAAATGAAAATCGGCGAGCCGGTCGAAAGAAAGCCGGTACGCTCGCCTATCGCTCACCCTGACAGTCCTCCAGTCAGTGTCGGAAAAAAAGGACAATTGCGGTTTCAAATTTAGGATTGCAATAACACCTTGTCAATAAAGGCTGTACGAAAGTCGATCCGCGGCTGGTTCATTTTTCGCCGCCAATCCAGGTGTGCCAGTCCTCGCCGATACGGCCTTCCCGGCGGTAGCGCAGCATGGCCTGCGGGCAGGGGCAGCGTCCTTCCGTGGCTCCGGCTGGGTCGGCAAAGCAGCCGGCGGCCAGCTTCACGATCCGGGCAAAGCCCGCCACCGCCATTTCGACCCGGGAACGCAGATTTTCCTCCAGCATGCCCTCGAACAGCTCGCCCGGCTTGTAAGGCAACGGCTTGACTCCCTCGGCCCGGTTGGCCACGTAGCAGAGAGGATGGTAGCAGATTTCGAGCTCGCGGGCCAGGAAAGCTTCCGGGGCGAGAGTCATGCCTACGAGCTGGGCGCCGAGTTGGCCGAGCATACGCACCTCGGCCGCGGTTTCGAGCCGCGGGCCCTCGGTGACTGCGTAAACCCCGCCGCGATGAAAAGTCACTCCAGACTCGTCCAGACAACTCTCGAGGGCTTCCGCCATTGCCGGACAGAATACAGGGTTCTGCCGGATGAAGCCCAGCCCGGTACCGCGATAAAACGAATCCTCGCGGCGGCGGGTCAGGTCGATCAGGTCGTCCGGCAGAACGTAGTCTCCGGGAGTGAAGCGCTTGTCGATGGCGCCGGGGCCGCTCCAGGACAGAATCCGGCGGGTGCCGATCTGTTTGAGCGCCCAGATGTTGGCCCGATAGTTGACGTCCCAGGCCCCGACCTCGTAGCCGGTTTCGCCATGCCTGGCCAGAAAAGCCAGGCAGCCGCCGGTCCCCTCGATCCGGAAGAAACGCAGTCCCCCGGCCCTGCCGAAGGGAGTATCCACCTCCAGCACGCCGGCGGGTGCGCCGGTTTTTTCCAGATCGATCGAATGGGCGCCGCTGCCGCCGATCACGGCAAAACCGCGGTAGTCGGCCGGGGCTTTGGAGAGTCTGTTGCTCATATGGAGAAATATGAATTGTAGGGAGCGACGCATGCGTCGCCTCTACAGTAACAAATTAAAATATAAAAAGATTGTACAACTTCATACTGCATTGTTCTTTTATGGTTTTCCTATTTGCGATATATGGGGGTTTTCCTAACACGCTTTCAAAGCCTGCGGATTATACTGTAGTCCTGCTGTCTGAGGGCGGGCTTGAAACCGGCCTGGCGGATCAGCCCGGCGATTGTCGGCTCGTCCATGACTTTAAAGCTGCAGCCGGCGGCCCGCACCACGTTCTCTTCCAGCATGGTGCTGCCGAAATCGTTGGCGCCGAAATGCAGCGCGAGCTGGGCCACTTCCGGCCCCTGGGTGACCCAGGAGGCCTGCACCGAAGGGAAGTTATCCAGCATGATCCTCGCGGCGGCGAGCACCCTCAAATAAGTCGCCGGCAGGGTTTTCGGGCGGTCCAGCCGCGTGTTTTCCGGCTGGAAGCTCCAGGGAATGAAAGCGGTGAATCCCTCCGTGCGCTCCTGGAGCCGGTGGAGGTGCCGCAGATGAATCACGATTTCGCGCCAGGTCTCCCCCAGGCCGTAAACCAGGGTGGCGGTGGTTTTCAGCCCCAGCCGGTGGGCGGTCTCGTGAATCTCCAGCCAGCGCCGTACCCCAATCTTGCGCGGGCTTACCAGCCTGCGGATTCTTTCGCAGAGGATTTCCGCCCCTCCGCCGGGAATCGAATCCAGGCCGGCCTCGGCCAGCCGGCCGATCACCTGTTCGAGGGTCAATCCAGAGATCCGTTTCAGGTGGTCGATCTCCGGCGCGGAAAAAGCATGCACGTGGATCGGATGGAAGGCCTTGATGTGGCGCAATAGTCCCAGGTACCAGTCGAACGGAAGGTCGGGGTGCAGGCCGCCCTGAAGCAGGATCTGCACCGCGCCCAGAGCCTTCGCCTCGTCGATCTTGCGGCCGATCTGGCCGTAGTCGAGAACGTAGGACTGGGGACTGCCCTGGCTCCGGTAAAAAGCGCAGAACCGGCAGCGGCTGATACAGACGTTGGTGTAGTTGATGTTCCGGTCGTTGATGAAGCTGACCACTCCGTCCGGATGCAGTCTGCGCCGCACTGAATCGGCCAGCCGGCCGAGCTCGTGCAGCGAGCCTTCCTGCAGCAGGTTCAGGCCCCTGGCAACGAAGCTTTCAGCCATAGTCACCTTACCGAATGGAGCAGTCCGGAACGGTGGGCGAGTGAGCCGCCCGGGCAAGATCTAAATATATTTACTGCGGGGAGTATGAAATAGTTTGCAATTATTCAGTTCCTGGAATTGTCGAATCAGGGGTTGTAAAAGCCCTGAAGCCTTGAGATTTTTCTATTGGAGCGTGCAGTAGCCTCGCAATTTCCATCGAGGCCCGCAGGATAATCCCTGTGGCAGGCAGGCCATTTCGAGGACGGGTGCGGGGAGACCGGCGGAGGAGTCCTCGAAGGCGACCGCCGAAGGAGCGGAGAAGAAGACTCAAATACCGGGAATAACCTTTGTTTCTTTCAGTTATGAAAAAAATGGTTTTGCTTCTTTTGCCACCAAAAGAAGTATTAAAATTATTTCTATGCTTTGCTGTAATCAATTTTATGCCCTGAGTAGTAACCAGTCACAGTAAAAGCGAAGGCGAAAGCCGGACAGCGGCCCTCGCCTTCGATAAACTCAGGCAACAACCGTTCGCCTAAAAGAAAATGAACGTCACCAGCAGAAACAGCGGGATGAGTATCGCGATCGAATACAGCATGTAGCCGAAAAAGCTCGGCATCTTGATCCCGCTCTCTTCGGCGATCGAACGGACCATGAAGTTCGGCGCATTACCGATATAGGTATTAGCGCCCATGAACACGGCCCCGCAGCTTATGGCTTCCAGATACACGCTGTGCGTGGTCATCAGGTCCGGCACGGCGGTGGCTTCCGGCACTCCGGGCAGGAGCTGGCCGAGCGCGCTGTTGAAAAACGTCAGGTAAGTCGGCGCATTGTCCAGGAAACTCGAGAGTCCGCCCGCCGCCCAGAAGTAATGCCTGGGTTCTTTCACGATCTCGATCAGGAAAGCCAGCGCACCGTGCTCGCCGGCGCGCAGGATCGCCAGCGCCGGGATGATCGTCATGAAGATTCCGGCGAACAGGTAGGCCACCTCCTGAATCGGGAACCAACTGAACTCGTTCTCCCGCCGGATTTCACCGGGAGTGAAGTACATCGAGAGCAGGCCCATGCAGATGATCAGAACGTCACGCAGTATATTCTGCAGCTCCAGGTGCACGCCCAGCACGTTCAGCTCGCCCAGTTTCAGCATGCCGCTCATCAGTACGCTGACCATGATCCCGCCCAGGAAAATCAGGTTATAGAGGCCCACTACCCTGATCTTTTCCTTTTCCTCGTGCGCCTGGGCGGCCTCTTTTACACCCTTCTCACGGTTATAGAGGACCGTGTCGACGACGAAAAACAGGGCCAGCAGGATAATAGCCAGGAAAGACATCATCGGGAGCAGCTTCAGCGTCCAGAAGAACTCCACCCCGTGCAGGAAGCCCAGGAACAGGGGCGGGTCGCCCAGCGGGGTGAGGCTGCCGCCGATATTGGCGATCAGGAAGATGAAAAAGATGATGATGTGAACTTTATTCTGGCGCTCGCGGTTGGAGCGGATCACCGGCCGGATCAGCAGCATCGAGGCTCCGGTGGTTCCCACCCAGGAAGCGATTACAGTGCCGATCAGCAGGAAGATGGTGTTCACAATCGGCGTCCCGCGCAGCTTGCCCCGCACTAATAGCCCCCCACTGACAGTAAACAGGCCCCAGAGCAGAATGATGAACGGAATGTAATCCATCAGGTAGATATGCAGGATCTCCAGCCAGGCGTCGCCGTGATAAGCCAACAGAAACGGTACGGCGAAAATAAGCGACCAGGCTGCGCTCACCTTGGGGAAATGATGGTGCCAGAAATGCGGCGCGATCAAAGGGAAGACGGCGATACTGAGCAGGATGCCGGCAAAGGGAATGATACTCCAGAGCGGCAGGGACGAGCCGAGGTCATGGCCGGCCGCCTGTTCGGGGCCGGAAGCCGCCAGCAGTATCGCACCGGGCAGAAATGCCTCCACTGTCAGAAGAGCAAGCGCCGCGGCCGGGAACACCAGAGCGAGGAACTTTTTCATCTGTTTTCTCCGGATAACGGTTACCTTTTTTCCCACTTCGTTAATTTACAAGCTTGAAATCGAAATGCCAATGCTTCAGAAGCTCTTCCCGGCTGCTCTGGATGAAATAGATCTTTCCCCTCACCACCGGCCCCCTGCCGTCTATCACCGGCCCGAGGTCCACGTAGGAATGCAGACAGTCTGCCGGATGATGGTTGGAAACCTTTACGCTTCTCTCCCAGTACATTCCCACCAGGCTGCCGCAGTCCGCACTTTCCCGTACAATCAGGCCGTTAGGCACGCGCAGGCGTTCATCCACGGCCCTGGAGCCGGCAGCGGCCAGCGCAATGCCGGCATCAGTGCGGAAAGTGGTCATCAGGC
>JAZDIG010000240.1:0-5300 GCA_043805105.1 Candidatus Glassiibacteriota bacterium
TCGTAGCACAGCCTGTGGATATTGCTCATGATGTCGGCCAATCGTTTTTCCGTGTATTCGAAGGTCCAGGTATCGCGCGTTGCGTTCTGCTGCATTTCCAGGGCCGAGGTGGCGACTCCGCCTGCATTGGCCGCTTTTC
This sequence comes from Candidatus Glassiibacteriota bacterium, assembly GCA_043805105.1. Classification (GTDB taxonomy): domain Bacteria; phylum Gemmatimonadota; class Glassbacteria; order GWA2-58-10; family GWA2-58-10; genus JAZDIG01. Next base: position 140 of record JAZDIG010000240.1, read on the forward strand.
CCGGTCCGAAAGAGATGTTTGCCTCGAGAAAAACTTTGGTTCCCTCGGGCGTGGTGGGCATGTTCGCCCCCTCTCCCACTGCCATACAACCGTGCTTTGCCAGTAATTCCGCATCCTTGCCGGTTATTTCGTTCTCTGTGGCCGAGGGGAAAGCGACCTGGCAGGGGATATCCCAGATATTGCCTTCGGGAGTGTAACTGGCATCCTTGTGGTAGGAGGCGTAGTCTTTTATCCGTCTGCGTTCCACCTCCTTGAGCTGTTTCATCAGATCGAGATCGATCCCCTTCTTATGATAAATCACGCCGTTTGAATCCGAACAGGCAACCACTTTGCCGCCCAACTGCTGGATCTTTTCAATCGTATAAATTGCCACATTGCCGGAACCGGAGACGACGCAAGCCTTACCCTCCAGCGATTCACCCCGGACTTTCAGCATTTCACTCACGAAAAAAGCGCAGCCGTAGCCGGTAGCCTCGGTGCGCACCTTGGCGCCTCCCCAATCCAGGCCCTTGCCCGTGAGCACTCCCGATTCGTAACGGTTTGTCAGCCGCTTGTACTGGCCGAATAAGTAGCCTATCTCTCTCGACCCCACTCCAATATCCCCGGCGGGGACATCCGTATATTCTCCCAGGTGGCGATGAAGTTCGGTCATGAAGCTTTGGCAGAATCGCATGATTTCATCGTTCGATTTCCCTTTCGGGTCAAAATCGGATCCGCCTTTACCGCCGCCGATCGGCATGCCGGTCAACGCGTTCTTGAATATCTGCTCAAAACCCAGGAACTTGATTATGCCGAGATATACGGACGGATGAAACCTGAGACCGCCCTTGTACGGCCCTAAGGCGCTGTTGAATTCCACCCTGAATCCCCGGTTGATCTGCACTTCGCCGTGGTCATCCTGCCAGGGTACCCGGAAAATTATCTGGCGTTCGGGTTCGCAGATCCGCTCGATAATTTTTCTTTCCCGGAATTCGGGGTATTTGACCAGCACCGGCCCCAAAGAAAGAAAAACTTCCCGGACGGCCTGGTGAAATTCAATTTCTCCGGGATTCCTTTTTATTACGTCCTGAAAAATCGGTTCGAGCTTTTCATCCAGGACCTGACCCATTTTATCTCCTTACTTTGAAAATTCGTTTTACGCACTTTTACTGGCAGGTACATTAGCAGGACCAGCAAACAGTTGCTGGCAAGGCCGGGATACCCTTAAATCAAAAGATATTTTAAATAGCGACTGAATCCCTGCTTGTCAATTAAGAATTGCACCTTTTTCTTCTCGGTAAAGAAACCTCATTGAAATGAAGAATTGTGTGGGATGAGAGAAAGTTTGAAAACAATTCGAGCCATCAGATAGTTTAATTTCTCGACTCTATTTTCAAAACGATTCGCTATTTGATTGGCATTCTCATACAGTGGCCATTTTCCCCACACTTTGTGATCATCTTTTTCGACGGAATAAATATTTTGAGAATTTGCGGGCACTAAAAATCCGAATCGAAGAGAGCCCCTGGATATCAAGCGAATAGACAAACAACTGTCACAGGTACAAGGTGCTCGCACCGTTATCGGTAAAGCTGAGTTATTAAATCCAAATATTTTATGCCGGGCTTCAGACTTATACTGAATCCGGTTCCAAGGCTAAATCTTCGACAGTGTCACGAATGGCCGCCAATTCGCCCCGCAGAAGTTCCCACTCGTTATTGAACAATTTTTCCGCCAGACCCTGATAGTAATCTATCCCTTCGAGCAGGTTCAGCCTGAATTCCTCAAAAAAGTCCCGCTTGTGAGTGGACATCTCAAGCGAAAACTTTTCCAGTTCTTCGCGGAGGTAGTCGACATAGAGCCCGATCTCCAGCAAGAACATATGCGGCCGGTCAGGCGGTGTGAGACCGGGACCCTGGCCGTAAATGTGGCCAACCATTTCTCGCAGAGTGGCAAGCCTGGAAAAGTTAACGATGTTGGGTCCGCAACATATCGCCGGAGTAGCGTCCGGCTCAATACTATACTTGATTTTCACGCCTCCGGACAGGTCATGGCAGATGCAGCTTTTGGACAGCACGCCCGCCTTCACAACGGGCAGTTGTTCCTCCGTGTAACCGGCGGCGTCGAGACTTTCAAGCTTTAAGCGCTGGTAAGTCCGGGAAGCTTTACAGATCGAAATTTCCGAGAATTCGGTATTTATCACCATGAAACCTTTGGAGCAAGGACTGCCGGGAGTTCCAGCCTTGATACGCTGTCGACGGGCATTCTCGCTCGCGGAATTGCGCAAGTTCCAGAACGGGATTCCCAGCGGCGAGCTGTCGCTTAGAAAAACATCCTGCTCCGTGGCATTGGCCAATTTAGCCAGATGCTCGTCATCCACGCTGGTAACTTCCGGGACAAGCAGGAACGGCGTGCCCCAACCAGTCCGGTCCATCTTGTAGTATTCAAGCATCAGGTCGTTCTCGGCGCTTGTTCCGATGCCGCCCTGGACTGTATATATCACCGCCGGACAGGAATCCATTTCCGGGCGACCCGCGGCTACCAGCGCCTTATTGTAAATCGGGAAATGCTTTTCAACCAACTCCTGCCGCTGGTTTTTCAACCGTTCGAGAATCGGCCCCAGCAGCATTCCGGTGGTGGGAAAGGCATGGCCGCCGCAGTTCAATCCGGACTCGATGCGGTACTCCGAGACCCAGATTCCGCGTTTTGTCAGGAACCTGCCCTGAATTTCAGCCGAGCGCAAATCGCTGACTTTTAATGCGACTTTCTTTTTTAGCTCGCCTTTGTCGTCCGGATAAAAATCATCGAATTGTGTAAGATATGTGTAAAGACGCGGGTTCATGCCGGCGGAAATTTCGACAGATGAGCGCAGGCAACTTCTGGCGAAACCACGCAGGGCCGCCAAGGCATCGGAATACTCCGACCCGAGCTCCCGGCCTTCACGGTAGTTTTTCTTGTCGCCCTTGGCCATGATATTGGCCTCAATGCCGCCCGGAACGATAAGAGTCCGCAGGTGTTCCTGCAACCGGGCTTTTTCCCGGGGTTCGTTTTCCGCGTGCATTTCCCGATACAAGCGCTTAACCCGACCTTCCGGGAGCAATTCGAAGTAACGCACGATATCGCTGTCAGGCGAAAACGGCTCGGCCTTCAGCTGCTTTACCTGCTTTTGCACCAGGCGGTCCAGCAGGTCCAGATAGAGTGTAATCCGGCACGCCCGCGCATCCTCATCATTGTCACCGACAGCTTCGTAAGGCTCGCCGGCTCGCTCGGAGTGGTACTTTCTCATCTGTTCGATTAAAATATCATCCACCAGCGAAATAACGGATGTTATCCCGAACCGGGCCACCCGGAGAGGAGTATCGATAGTAAAGCCCGTTCCCATTACGGGAATGTAAAACAAGTGCCTGTTTTCGGCGACTGTTGTCACCTTACCGATCCCTTGCTGAAGTAGAAAAAATGAATTGACCCTTCCAGGGTTTGGTTGAATCCAGCTTTGTCCGGTTAGAAAATTGCTTTGGGATTAATGTTTCCCAACTGCTAAGGTGCTTTCCTTGACTTTGCGACAAAAAGACCATCGGCAGATTTAGTATAACCTTTTAATTGTAAAGGAGATACGAAATGCCGACCGGGTTGAGGCCAAATTTCAGGAAAAGAAAATCCGTCCCTTTCGAACAAGTATGGAGCTCAATTCAAAAAGCTATTCAATTTAGAAAACCACTTTCAATCTCTTCATGGTAAATGTGGGTTGAATGTCAAAGCGACCGGCTTAAGTTTGGAGTGCCGACACTCGGTTGTACGTTAAGATCTTCAGGAGCCGTATCTGGCGGGCGGCTGGTCGGCCGGCTTTTATTTACTCTCTTTGTCGGCGGCCTGCGGGGGAGCGACTTCTTTGTCCTTGGGAAGAGGTAAATCCTTGGAGGGATCCTTTTTGACCGGCGTGACTGCTTCCGCCTCGTCTTCATTCGTCTTTCCGCCCACCGTATCCTTGATCTCGGTATAATGTTGGTCGTAGAACTGGCTGAGTTTGGGTGTGAGCAGCTTGCAGCGGCGGTATTCGCCGGAAGGTAGATCGCCCAGCCGCTGCATCAGGTTGACCGCCCGCACGTTGACTTCGAGGAACGGACACTTGGTCACGTTTTTCTTGCAGACGAAGATAGTCGGGCTGTAGAGGCCGGTGAGCGGATAAGCTACGGCTGCATCGTACGGGCATTTCTTGATCAGCCGGTCAAGTTCAGCATAGAAGTCGAAGATGTCGGTCAGCTCGAGGCCGAGAGTGAGGGCCTTGACTGGAGTTTCATGGAGCTGCTTTTCCACCACCTTGACGTTCATCCAGTCCACGATGTCGCGCGTACCGTGCGGCTCCGCAAACAGCCCGCCCTCTTTCTGCAGGAAGGTATCGGACACCACCAGCACGTTGGGCAGGGCCGCCCATTTTTCCTTGCGAACGAAATCCCTCTCCCCTTTCTGGTATCCGCAGAGCTCGCTGATTGCAGCCGTGACCTCTTCCCCGAGGTCGAGTGGCGCGAGCTCCTTGGCCGCCTTGGCGTTCAGGCCCCAGTACGTCTTGGCCCGCTCCTCCGGCTGAGAGAGAAAAAACTTGCTGTTGTCGAGCACGGCGCCGTAGTTGTGGAACAGGCCGGCTATCAAGTATTTGATCAATTGTTGTTCGTCGTTCTTGACGATCGCTTCAAACTGCGGGCTGGTGGCAATGGCCAGGTTGAGGATCGCGACGTTCATCGCGTGGTCGGCGAAATCGGTGACCTTCTGGCTTTCGGCGAACTCACAGGTAAACCGCATCCGGTATAGTTCCAGGACCATATCGGGTCTTTCCAGCAACCGGTTGAGCAGAAGGTCGAAGATGTGGACCATTCCCCGCATCAGTTTTTTGAAGACCGCCGCTTTCTGGCGGGCACTGAACAGCTCCTGCATCTTCTCCTTGATTTCCTGCCGCAGCCTGTCGATCAGCTTATCACTGCGCTTGAGCAGGAAGTCGAACTGGAGGCTGGGATTCGATTCGCGGAACTTGAGCAGCCGGTTGACCCTTTCCCAGGCCAGTTCCGTGCCTTTCGGGTAAAGAATCGTGCCCGTGTCGCTCTTCAGGTCGTCCGCCAGTTCGATCCCGCCCTTGAAAAGCTGGTTTTTGAGCGGGTGAAAGGCGGTGAATTTGAGCATCGTGTTGAGG
>JAZDIG010000241.1:0-3586 GCA_043805105.1 Candidatus Glassiibacteriota bacterium
GGAAACCAGCCGGAACCTCAGCGTACCCTCGGGCAGCTTTTTCAGCGCCATGTCCCAGGGGCAGGCAATCCTGATAATTTTCCACTGGTTGTCGTTCAGCCCGCCGAAACGGTGCAGCTCGCTGAACGTGCCTTCCTGGCCAAGGCCGCTGTAAACTTCGGCCCGGGCGGGCTGGATCAGCCGGTCGAGGTATTCGAGCTCCAAGACCACCATTTCGCCCTCCGGCGGCCGGTCGCCCGGCCACCAGGCCGGCACTTCGACCATCCCGGCCCGGCCGGCCTCAATCTTCCAGGTCTCGCCTTCCTTCTGCCAGCCGGCAGATGGAGTGATTGGCACGGGCAAATTCAAGGCGACGGGTGCCCTGAAGGCGCCGATCAAGGCCGGCGGCGCGGGGCAGCGGCTGCAGGAAAGAACGAACGCAGAAAGCAGGGCGGCGATAAGGACAAAATAAACGTGGCGATTCATTGTGAAATCTCCGGGAGCAGGTGGAAACCGGCACGGAAGGAACGTCGAAACGATTAATCGGTTTGATAATATTAACTCAAGACCGCGAGATTGTTAAGAGTAAGCCAAATCTTCCGGGAATCGGCGGGCAAACACGAGGCCCGACTCTCTCGTAATTTTTCTTCTTTCCTAGGAGATTGCACGGATTTGCCGCCGCACAAACTTGTGGCATTTCACTGGTAAATTACGACCTCCTGTTTCTCCAGGTCCCAGCTCAGGCTGACTGCCTTCCCGTCCTTGATCCAGCGGGCCTTAACCAGGCCGCCCTCCATTACTGCCTCCACTCCTTCCAGCTCCGGGCCGGCCGCTGACCTCGTGTGCAGCAGGTTCACGAGTGTCAGATCGCTGCCGGTGAATTTCGGTTCGATGGACAGCCGTACCGTTTCGCGGTAGTTGAACGGCTCGACCTCGGCCTTCAGGATTTCGTAGCGCTCCCATTTCACCGCCGACCCGGCCGGGGCCAGGGGGTAGAGATCCAGCGCAGCGCCCTCGAGCCGGGCCGAGACGTGGGAACCCTTGCGGGCTACCACGGTCTGCGGGTCGAAATGCTGAAGCCACCGGGCCTGTCTGGGCACGGACACATCCTCGCTGTACGCCGCTAGCTTGGTCAGCCGGAACTGTTCGGGCAGCGAACTTCCCCGCAATGCTATCCGGCTTCCTTTGGCGAGCCGGACCGGCGGGGACTGGACCAGCAGGTTGTCGTCCCGGTCGGCGTTGTCACTCTTCCAGGCGTGCACGGTCCTGCCGTCCACCTCCAGGGCGTAGTCTGCCGCGCCTGGAGCGTTGTCGAGGTAGCAGGCGTATATCCGGTAGGTGCCGGGTACACCGTCGAATATCACGAAAGCCTCGCCCTGGCTCCCGGTCACCTGGCCGTATTCGTTATGCGACAGCCCCGGACCGGTCTGGATGTCGAAGCAGCGGTAATTGTAGAGATTGCCTTTTTCCTCCAGGCTGATCTGGTCCGCCACCAGGAGGATGTCCGGCTTGACAAACAGCAGGTGCCGCAGGTAGCGCTTAAGTCCCAGGGCCGGATGGTAGGCCCGGGCCACGTCCCCGACCGCGTAATCATACCGGGGATTGGAATCGGCCCGCAGCACCTGGGGGCAATGGCCGAACGCCAGCGCCTCGCTGGAGGCGAAGCCCGTCAGCTCGTCCCCGAGCTGTCCCCGGCCCTTGAACAGCATGGTGTTGTGATTGCCGGTGAGCTTGAAGCCGGTGTAAAGGGCGTTAAGCGCCAGGAACTGGCCGTGGGAAAAGAGCTGGAAGCTGCCCGCATCCGGTTCGGCGTGGCCGGTCCCCCAGTCGAATTCCGCACCGGCTGAATAGCGCCGGCCCATGAACGGGCCGCACTTGAAGCCCACCAGCGTACCGGCCGTATCCGTCCAGGAAGAACGCATCATCACCTGGCCGATCTCCGGAAAATATTTCTGCGTGGGAAAGACGGTGGGATCGGCCTCGGGTACCTGCGGGTCGTAGTAGAGCAGCTTCATCCAGCCGGGGTCGCCCAGCCCCCGCTCGCGCAGTTCGGTAGTGAAACGCGCCATCCACTGGGCGGCCGGGTCTCGGTTGAGCCGCGCCAGGAGAAAGAGATGCTGAGCGGTGGAGGTCCAGCCTCGGTGCGGCCCATCCCCGAAAGTCATCGCCCATTTGCGTTCGGTGCAATAGGGCAGCAGGCCGTGCAGCATGTAGCCGGCATAGTTCTTCATCCAGGGATTATCCGTATAGTCTTTGCCCAGCAGGTCGCGGGAAAGCATGGCGTACTTGAGGATGTATTCGCCGCCGTAGCCGGCATAGGCGTAGCCTTCCACCGAGGAGCCGTCCTCCGGCATCACCTCGAAAATCCTGGCGAAAAACTGTTCGCACACCCCCAGCCACTGCCCGGTCCTTTCGTCTTCTCCGTAGAGAGCGGCCGCGGCAAATGCCAGGCCGCAATAATTCGAATGCGAATGGTTCTGGTAGTACTGGTTGCGCCACCAGATGCGGCCGCTGACTATGGATTCGTACTGGGCCTGGGCTTCCCGGCCGAGGCAGCCGGAAATCTGGGTCCGCTCCGGTTCGGAAAGAGCCGGGTAAAGCCAGTCATAGGCCAGGGCGATACCGCAGAGGAAATGGCTGCCGATCAGGTAGACCAGGCTGCCGGGGGCCTGCCAGGAAGCGGGATCGGTAAGACGGAGGACCTGCTGACGGGCAATCGCCAGCAGGCTGTCATCGCCGGTCATGAGCCAGGCGAAGGCCAGCTCGGCGGCCAGGTCGCCGTCGTAGCGCACGTCGTCCAGGGGAATCTCCCGCCTGGAGATTTGCACCATCCTGGGCAGGTCTTCCCGGAAGCGCTCCCACAGCCAGCGGTGGGTGGTGCCGAGTTCCGGCCGCAGCCGTTCGACAGTTGCCCCGGTCACCAGCAGCCTGGGGTGCACCCCGGCCAGCGCTTCGATCCTTCGCGCCGGAGCCGTACACGCGGGAACCGGCGATTCGGTCCGGCTGCCGCAGGCGGTGCAGACCAGACAGACGATGGCGGCAAGGGAGTTCCATTTCAAGGCTTTCATCCTGACCTCGCTCCTGGATGGATTAGTGCCGATGGATTGTCCGGCCGGCTGCGGTTAACGATGAACCGCCGTTAGCTGATATCCGCAGCGCCCTGTCGAAATAGAAGCCGAAATCGGTGTAGCAATGGAAGTATCCCGGAACCGTAGGGAAATCTTTGAAGCTGACGGCCTGAGACATTATTATATCGTGCTAATTTTTTACGCCGATAGTGCAGGGTTTTTTCAATAAGCCGCATAAATATTGCAAAATCGGGATTAATAATATACTAAAGATAACCGCCGGACAATAAGTAAGTTAACTGCATTAAACCGCAAACCGCGAATTAGACAATTTCGGCTCCGCGGGTAAGATTGACAGAGATGTCGGCATAGGATGCGGTTATCGCCGTCGAATGGAACGTTCCGGTCCCATAATAAACGAGCGGCAGGCAGGGCAAGAGGGTCTTCGCTTTAATTTTCTTCATCCGGGAGAAACGAATGGCGCTGGCCTCGACTGTGGACCTGGCGGTAGTCGGCGTGTACCTGGTCCTGATGGTGGC
>JAZDIG010000242.1:0-3559 GCA_043805105.1 Candidatus Glassiibacteriota bacterium
CCGGGCGGCGGCCACAGCCCAGAAGAGATAGGCATCCGGCAGCGGCAGCCAATCCAAAAGCCGTTTCCCCGACCGTACGGCGGTTTCCCGGCGGCCGGCCCGGCCGAACAGTTTCTGCGGGCTCCAGCCGGCCGGCCGGACGATGTTCACCGAGGCAGGCAGGCGGTCGAACAGGCCGAAATCGGTAACCCACCAGCCGGTTTCGGGACCCGCTATCACGGTGGAGCGCCAGCCCAGGCCGGCCAGGAGCCGGACCGTTTCGACCGGCCGGAGCACACCACCGCCGCCGTGCGGGGGGAAAAAATAGGACAGCAGGAGAAGTTCCTTCATAAAGCGGGGTCCCTTACCTCCGGATCAGAACGGGTCAGGATCGGCGAGCGAAAGCAGTTTTCCGTCCAGGTCGATCCCCCGGCAGCGGAGCACCGCATCCCAATGGCCGTTGGCCGCGTTCTCTCCGCCGAACGAACGGTTGTCCCCAAAACCGAAATGCACCGTACCGACCGCCTTTTCGGCTTCCAGGGTAATGCCGCAGGGAGTCGCCAATGGATTGGCGCCGATTCCGAACTCGGCCAGAACCCGTTCGGCAGGTCCGGCCAGTATCTTCATTACCAAATCGCTTTGGCTGCCGGCTGCGGAAACTACCGCTCCTGTTTCGATTTCGAGCTCTAAACGGTCGACTGCGCCGATCCCGGCAAAGGCCACATCCACCACGATTTTCCCGCGGGCGGAGCCGGCCGCCGGCGCCCAGGAAACCTCGCCGGCGGGGAGGTTCCCGAAACTGCCTCTTTCGCGGTAAATGCCGGTATCGAGGTAAAGCCGGCGGCCGGCGACCGAAAGCTCGAGGTCGGTCCCGGCGGGGGTGCGCAGACAAACCTCGCGGGTTCCCTGCACCTTCGCGGCAAGCCGCTCGGTGCGCCGGCGCAGGTCTTCTGCCCGGCCGGAAGCGAAAAGCCTGAGAAGCATTTCTTCGGTGAGTCCCGGCAGGGAAGCGATCCGCCTGCCTGCCTCGCGGCAGGCGCGCCGGCGCACATCCGTGTGGGAGAGCGATTTCGAGGTCACGAGCAGGGCGCAATCGGCCCGGGCCAGGGCTTCGAAGGTGAAGCCAGCCGGAGCCAGCCCGGCCCGGGAGATATCCCCGACCCGCAGAAGCCGCGCCGAACGGCACAGGCCGGAAGCCAGCCCGGCGATCCTGCCGGCCAGAGTCACGAGCGGCGGGTCGGCTACCACCAGCAGGGATTCAGCCGGAGCCAGGCCCAAGTGCTCCCGGCAGATCGCGTTTACCGCCGCCTCGTAGTCTTTTTCCTGGAGTCTGGTCAGAAGCGAATACCCCGGGTGGTGGGGCGGGCCGGCCTCCGCCACCCCTGGAGGCCACTCGTCCGCCTTCTTCGTCAAACCACCGTCCGCCGGATATTCTTCACCCGCTCGATCAGCCCGCCCACCTCCTGCGGCGTGAGGCCGATCCAGTAGACGTTCCACTCCTCGGTGCGCTGAAATCCCTCGGTCTGGTCGAGATACCAGCGGTTGATCGGATTGCCGGGGCTGGCGCGCCAGATGATCTTCGCATAATACTTGGTCAGTTCCCGCCACAGGGGGGCTCCCATCCCCTCCCCCTGCCACTTGCGGCCCACGACGAACTTGTCGAGGTAGAAGATGTCCCCCGCCAGCGGCTTGACCACGATCACCCCGTGGTAGTGGCGCTCGTAGAACACGCGGTGCGGCTTTTCTTCGAAGTAATCGTCCACCAGTTTCTTGCCGAAGCCGTCCTCGAGCAGCTCGCGCAGCTTCCCGCAGTCCAGTTCGTCGAACGAGCGGGCCGAACGTATCTCGTGGCCGGCGCGGATGTAGGTGCCCTGCCCCTTGACCGTGAACAGTTCATAGAGCAGGCTGCCGGCGCTGGCGAACTGCACGGTCAGGTTCGGCACCGCCCGCAATAGTCTCACCCCCGCCTCCAGTTGGCGGGAGGCCGCGCCGTCGAGACGGCCGGAGTCGGCCAGCGACTTGTAATCCGTGCTAAGGATGATGTTGCGCAGCAGGGTGCCGTCCCGGTCGAAAAGGCCGCCCCCTTCGCTGATGACGATAAATTTCTGCGGAGCGATGCGCATGCAGAGCGCCTTGCTCACTTTTTCAGCGCTGGTCACCCGCATCTGGCCGCGGCTGTCCATCAGGACTGGCGAAACCACCGGGATATGCCGGTTTTTGACCGCCCGCTTGATCGGCTGCAGGATGATGTGCTCCGCCAGGCGGCGGAAATCGAAATCCGGGCTGTCGGCCAGGGGCGTGTTGAGCTTGAAAATTTCGTTGAAGATGCCGCCGGCGCGGCCGCCCGCCTCTTCCACCGCGCTGACCAGCCGCTCGTTCATCGCGCTCAGCCGGCGGATACGCTGGCCGGCGGGGACGTTTTTTGGCGGGCCGTCTTCAGCGGAGACCGGAACGAGGTTTCTTTCCGAGCCCTGCAGGTTGTCCAGGACGATCACCGGGTAGAGGTTCAGGCCGCAGAGGTAGGCCAGGTCCAGGGCCACGGTGCGCACCGAGCGCCGGAGGGTGTCGGCGGCGATCAGCACCACGGCGAAGCGCCAGGGCACGACGTCGCGGAACATCCGGACGTACATTTCCGCTTCGCGGCGCAGGCCGATATTGGAAAAAAAATCGATGACCTGGTCGTAGCCCCGCGAGGGAACCGGCTCTGTCGGCAGGTTGAAGCGGTTCTGGTTAGTCATTTCTCGGTTATTTACCTGTCAGCATTCAGGCCGGAGTGAAATTAATCCTGCTTCTCCTCATTCGCCTTTTGTCTGGCCTTGATAAACGGCTCGAAAAGATCAATCGGTACCGGGAAGATCAGCGTGCTGTTGTTTTCGGCCGCCACTTCGACCAGGGTCTGCAGGAAACGCAACTGCAGGGCGATTGGGTTTTTACTGATGATGGCCGAGGCCTCGGCGAGCCGGTGGCTGGCCTGGAACTCACCCTCGGCGTTGATCACCTTGGCTCGCCGTTCGCGTTCGGCCTCGGCCTGACGGCCAATGACGCGCTGCATCTCCTGCGGCAGGTCGACATGCTTGACCTCCACCGCGGAAACCTTGATCCCCCAGGGATCGGTGTGGCGGTCGAGGATGTCCTGCAGCTTCTCGTTGATCTTCTCTCTTTGGGAAAGCAACTCGTCCAGGTCACTCTGACCCAGCACGCTGCGCAGGGTGGTCTGGGCCAGTTGGCTGGTGGCGTACATGTAGTCCTCGACCTCGACCACCGCCTTGCCCGGGTCCATCACCCGTAAAAAAATCACGGCGTTCACTTTAACCGAAACGTTGTCCCTGGTGATCACATCCTGGGGCGGCACGTCCATCGCCACGGTACGCAGACTGATTTTTATCATCCGGTCGACTATCGGGATCAGGAAAAACAGTCCCGGTCCTTTGGGCTCCGACAGAAGCCGGCCGAGCCGGAAGATCACGCCGCGCTCGTACTCCCGCACGATCTTGATCATGTTGGAGAGGATGAAGAAAGCTACCAGTAACAAAAGGAAAAACATGTAAATCTGGGCTGGCATTTTTACCTCCCGGGTTTA